>JADHVG010000009.1 GCA_016784105.1 Candidatus Woesearchaeota archaeon | reverse complement strand
CACCCATTCTTTATAAGAAAAAACAGGAGTATGGCCGCTATCACAAAAGCTATCAAACGCACAATACTAAAAACAAATGCTTTCTTATTTTTAACCATCTTCCAAATCTTTTAGGGCGTCTATTCTCATGGATATTTGATTGTATACTATGCTGGATATGAAATACAATGAGTTTAAAGCAGATAACTCATTTTCATCTTTTGCACCCTTCATGCTTTCAATAAGGTCATTTATGTCGTTATGAATTTTGATGGCAGAATTTAACTTTTCCTTGTGGGGATTGTAGAAAAATTCATAATCCAGCTTGACAAGGGTGTTTACCTCGCTGACCAAAGAAATAAATTGTTTTCTTCTTTTTTCGCTAATCTTAGCAAGATTTTTGTTAAGTCTCTTGTATTCATCACCAACATATTCTAAAGTGTCTATGAGAAAATAAAGTATGTAATTTCCGAATTCTCCATGGAGCCCTTTTCTTATTGATCTTAAGCAAAAATAGCAGAATTTATTGAGATCAAAATCTTTATCATAAACGCTTTCCATTGCAATTTTGTCATTCTTCGCAAAACCTTCTAAGCAAGTTTCGGCGAGATCTATAAGTATCAAGAAAACTCTTCTGAGGCTGCTATCAAAACCGATATCCAGTTTTTGAGAGATGCTTTTTATTAAAATTTGGTCTTTAGTCTTTTCAATAATTTCAAACCCTAACAGTTCTTTGACCTTATTCTGAATGGACATTCCAGACTGGGGATTATCATACTTTATTTTTATGACGTCATATCCTTTTTGGTAGGTTCTAGCTATAAGCCTCTCACTTTGTTTTGGTGTTAAAGAGCTTATGTTTAGGCTTATTTCTTTACTGCTTGGAGAACTCTCTGTTAAGATTGCTAAAGAATTTCCCCGTTCCTCAACTTCCAGTTCATCACCTTTTTGAACATTATATTTTTTAGTCCATTTTCTAGGCAATGAAACAAGTTGTGTACTATTAGCTATTTGTATAACGCTTCGTTTAATAACAACCACCCAACATAAATTACCTCAGTATTTTTATTTATAAATTTTTTCTTTTTATATAAATTTAAAACTGATTTATAAAGTGTATAAGGGTTATATAATTAGAAAGCTATTCTTTATTCTCAATAATTTCACCATAACCTATCAACCGGAACCTATTACCGATCTTTCTTGAGATTGTAGCTCTAGAATTAGTTTCAGCACAAACAGGAATCTTAAGCTTGCACATTATATTTTTCTTTTTGGTTGAGGTTACAATTCCTACTGTGGCAGCGGAATTAATGTTAAGCATTAAAGTTTCTCCAATCTTTATCTGATCAACTTTAAGTTCTTCTTTTGTTCCAACTGCCCTTTCAAGAAGGTAAGGTTTTAGGGTAATATCGTAAAGCACATCCGGCATCTTACCCTGTAAACCAACAACAGATCCAAGAAGTTTGTCGGACTTTACAACAGAGGGGTCTAACGAAGTTAAGATTCCGGCAGTACCTCCAGGGCTTATGCCATCCACAGAAATACCTCCATACTTTAGATCAACTATCTTAGCTTTTATTGGCTTCCACACTTCTTTGTTTTTCTCCACATTGCTGCGTCCGGGTCTTATCTCTATTTCCTGGCCTTTTTTTAAAGTGCCTTGTTTCATGGTACCTCCCAAAACCCCTCCCGTGAGGTCTTTAGGAATGGTTCCTGGTTTGTTGATATCGAAGCTCCTAGCCACGAACATCAATGGAGTGTCTTCCTTTGTTCTTTTTGGAGTTGGAATAATCTCTTCTATAGCTTTTAACAAATTGCTTATGCCAACATTATGCTGTGCAGAAATAGGAATGATAGGAGACTTTTCGAAAGCCGTGCCCTTAATGAATTTTTTTATTTGCTCATGATTTTTGATAGCTCCTTTCTCATCAACAAGATCTATCTTGTTTTGTACGATTATGACATTTTTTATTCCTACAATCTCTAATGCCATAAGATGTTCTTTTGTCTGAGGTTGAGGGCATTCTTCGTTTGCAGCTACTAATAACAAAGCACCGTCCATGATGGTAGCTCCTGACAGCATAGTTGCCATCAGGCTTTCGTGTCCTGGAGCATCAACAAAACTGATCTTTCTGAGAACTTTTGCTTTTTCCTTGTCTTTAGGTTGAGTTGTAAGGGAAGTACCTTCCTTATAGAAAACAGTGTCAGCATACCCTAGTCGGATAGTAATTCCTCTTTTAACCTCTTCAGAATGAGTATCTGCCCAGACCCCAGAAAGACGTTCCAGCAAGGTGGTCTTACCATGATCTACGTGACCGACCATGCCTATATTGACTTCAGGTTGCAATACTTTTTCACTTGAAGTTTTCTTGGCTTTGGCCATATTTTATCTTTTTATTCCTTTTTCTCTTCTTTTGAAATTTCTTTCTTTTCAGGAGCAGCTTCCTTTTTTTCTTCTTTTACAGGTGCTTCTTTCTTTTCTTCTTTTGGAGCTTCTTCTTTTTTCTCTGCACTGTCCCCACTTGCACCACCAAAAATATCAACAAGCTTTTTTGAACCTACTTTCAAAACTTTTAAGTTTATGGCAGAAATTTTATCACTAATCTTATGACCACAAACCGTTTTCCGTTTCCTCATGCCAGGACGTCCGCCTTTGAAACCTGTACTTTTGTATATCGCAATACGTTTTCTTTCTCCAAGGATACCTTTCCTCATGGGAAAACCACAATAATCAGTTCCTCCAGCTACTTCTAGTTCATAACCGTCCATTCCAATCTTGGAACCATCAACTTTCTCTCCCAGGTTAAGACCCATGAAAGCAGCTGCTTGAGCATCTTTAATTTCTGTTTTGTAGCACTTTCCTTCTTTTGAATCTGCAATATTAAGCTTAAAACTTGCCATTTTTATTTCCTCCACATAAAATCTAATCAGATTTAGGTAATAAACGGAATAAAGCACCATTTAAAAAGTTTATTGATTAAAACAACAGAATTTTGGCTTATTTGGAAGTATTTCTTGCTATTTTTTTAGACTGGAAAAAACAGAAGGATAGAGTTTTTCAGGCAAACAACTTATTATTTTCTTATTTTCTTTGAAGAAAGGATATGTTTTGCAAGTTTTTGGTCGGTCTTTGTAGATGTTGCAAGAATATTTTCCCTCTTTGTCTTTTTTTAAGAAAACACACCATCCTTTTTCATCTTTTTTTAAGAAAAACCTACTTTTTTTAAATGGGTTTAGGAAAACAAAATCTTCTTTTTTATAATTTAGATTTTCTATTTTATCAATCTCTTTTTTAGTTACATCTACTAACAACTTTTTGCAACACTCACCACAGTACATATCACATTTAAAATTTTGTTTTGTTAATAATTTTGGCATGTTTATTTTTTTGTCCAGAAATATAAAATAGTTATGATTTAAGGCCAGTTCCTTTCTTCATCAACCTTATAACTAAGTAAAAGAGAAGGACTCCTAAGATCAGAAGCATTTCCAAACCTATCCAAATATTGATGTCTGAAATTCCTAAAAAACCATACCTAAATCCGTTTACCATGTACAAGATAGGATTCATCAAAGAAATAGATTTCCAGAATGGAGGAAGTAATGATATTGAGTAAAAAACTCCCCCTAGATAGGTTAAGGGAGTCAAAACAAAAGTAGGGACAATAGCAACGTCATCAAACTTCTTTGCGTACATCCCATTAAGGAAACCAGCTAATGAAAAAACAAAAGAAGTAAGAAAAATAAAAACTAAAACTAAGGGGATACTGTGCAGGGTTGCTTTTGTGAAGAACAGAGAGATTAGCAATACTATAAGTCCAACTAAAATTCCTCGGAACATACCTCCTAAAACATAACCTAGAACTATGATATAGTTTGGAGTTGGGCTAACAAGAAGTTCTTCCACACTTCTCTGGAATTTTATGCCGAAGAAAGATGAGCTAACGTTAGCGTAGGAATTTGTAATGACGGCCATCATGATGATACCGGGAACAATAAATGAGATGTAAGAAAAACCATCCATGTCCTCTATTTTTGAACCTATAAAAGCTCCAAAAATTAAGAAGTAAAGAGTCATGGTTATAGCAGAAGGCAAAATGGTCTGCTGCCATATTCTTAAAACCCTAGTCACTTCCTTGTCCAAAATTGTTCTCAGTGCAACATATTTTTCTCTAATTTCCATTTTTGTTGTTATCCACCAATTTCATGAATAATTCTTCTAATCTTGCTGTTTTTCTACGCATGCTAACAATTTCCACATTATTTTTTTTGAAATGCTCGAATAACATGTTTAAGGTATGATCCTTTGAGACCTCAGCTTCAATAGTAGTTTCATCTAACATCTTTAAGTTGCAATGCCTTAATTCTGGAAGATTTTTTATGGTGCCCTTAATGTCAAATATGTACAGTTCGTTTTCTACATTTTTAAGGAAGCTTTTCATCGAAGTGTTTTCTATGATCTGTCCCTGGTCTATAATCGCGATATTTCTGCATAGGTTTTCCGCTTCTTCCAGGTAGTGGGTTGTTAAGATGATGGTTCTTCCTCCCTGATTTAAGTTTTTTACAAACTCCCACATTTTTCTTCTTATCTCAATATCAACTCCCGCTGTTGGCTCATCTAATATTAAAAGCTCAGGTTCATGGACTAAAGCTCTAGCAATCATCAGCCTTCTTTTTTGGCCACCTGAAAGAGTTCTTGATACCTCATTTCTCTTCTCCCACAAATCTAATTGCTTCAGATATTTTTCTGCACTTTTTTTGGCCGTTGCTTTATCAATACCATAATATCCTGCTTGCTGCACAACAATATCCATAACTTTTTCAAAAATGTTGAAATTAAATTCTTGAGGGACTATCCCAATATGCATCTTAGCTTCTTCTAAGTTTTGGTCTAAATCTTTACCAAAAATCTTTATTTGACCGGAAGTTTTTGTCACCAAATCAACTATTATGTTTATCGCAGTACTTTTTCCAGCACCATTAGGACCTAACAACGCAAAGAAATCTCCTTTTTGAACTTCAAGATCTATGCCTTTTAGGGCTTCTACATCATTACTATAAACTTTTTTTAGATCCTTTATTTCCAAAGCATTAACCATAAGAAAAATGAACTATTGTTAACTTTAAATTGGTTTCGGAAACTCAGAAAAAAATACTAAATACGAATTCATCAACTTTGTTATAATAATGTTTCTTTAAAGTTGTTTCATGCTTAAAACCCATTTTTTTGTAAAAGCTATGAGCTCTTTTGTTGTTAGCATGCGTTAGAAGATAGAGTTTTCTTAACTTTGATTTATGTTTTTTATAATGAGCTTTAGCGTCTTTTTTTAGTGTATTGAAGAGTTGTTTTGCAACACCTTTTCCTTTTGCTTGTTCTAAAACAACAATCCTATCAAGTTCTGCAAGACCATGTTTTGGAAGGCCGTGCGGAAGCCAAGTAGTAAGCCCAATTATCTCTTTTTTTTCTTCTGCAATCAGGTAAGTATGACCTTTCTTTAATTCATCCAAGAAAACTTTTTTAGATTCTTTTGGATCCTTTATGTTATAGAAACTTAAGAGAACTTTAGCAACATTCTTTGCATCTTTTAGAGTTGCTTTTCTGCATTTCATCTTGTGATGTATTCATGCTTTCTTTGTTTAGAAACTAAACGCTCTAAAGTGTCTATCTTTCTCATCAACTCAAGTTTTTCACGATCCATATCTTTTAACTGGTGCGAGAATCTTGTGAGTTCAAAGTCACCTTTCTTGATGTTCCTGCTAATTTGCATAAACTTATCTATTTCCTCTCCAAGATTGTTAACTTGATTGGAGATAAGAGAAACGTTATCCTTTAGTTCTTGATATTGTGTTGCATCTCCCTGCAAGGATTCCATCTGAATCTTAAGTTCAGCACTCATTTCTTCTTCAAACTTGTCTATAATCTTTTTCTGCATTTGAGCCTTTAAGAGCTTGAACTGGAAAAGCTCTTTTTCAAAATCCTTTCTTGTCTCTTTTATTATGTTAAGATCTTCACTAAAGTTTTTAAGAAATTCCTTGTTATTATGATCTATATTTTCTGATTGCTCTTGCATAGATTCCTTTAAGTTTTTGACTTCACTCTTCATATCATCCACAGAACTAGTAGTGTAAGTTAGATTGTTCTTTATAACATCAATCTGCTCATTTACTTCCATCAACTCTTTTATCTTTTTTATCATCCGATTTTGGACATTTAGGTAATTAATAAATGTTTTCCTATTTTAGTAAAAATTCTCTAAGTTTTAAAACCGCTTGCTTTCTGAATTTCTTAACCTTTTCAGCATTTTCTATTTGACCGTAAGTTTTAGTTTCTCCAGAAGGAATGAAAATGGGATCATGGCCAAAACCGTTATTGCCCAAGATTTCATTCGCTATCATGCCTTTTTCTTCCCCTAAGAAAGAGATCGGTTCTTTACCGGGTTCACAGTACGCAACAGCAGATTTGTAAGAAGCTTTTCGGTTTTCTATATGCTCCATTAGCTTAAGAATCCCTTTTAATCCAATTCTTTTGTGAATGTACGCACTGCAAGTTCCAGGAAACTCGTTTAATTCTTCTATGAATAAACCAGAATCTTCAACCACTATCGGCTTATTTAGTTCCTTGCAAACTCTACTTGCTGATTCCTTAGCAATCTCTTCCGGATCATCATCCCTAAGTTCTTCGTAAGCATAATCTTCATGATTTATTTTAATTTCAGGTTCCAAGTATTCCTTGAATTCTCTTACTTTTCCTAAATTAGAAGTTATTAAAGTGATTTCCATGAGATTAATCATACTTTTTCATTATCTCTTCCATCTCTTTCTTAAGATCAGGATACTTCTCTATCAGCTTTTGGAAGAACAGATTGTTTAAGTCTTCTGCAAGCTTTTTTTCTTTTTGTATTGTTTGTATGAAAAAATTCATGAAATAAAGAGGATCATTACTATAAGCCTTTTCGAATATCTTCGAAAGTTTAGAAAAATCATACTGTTTCTGTTCGTTGCTTGCTTCCATAACCACTCCCTAACTTTAGATTAAGAATATTGTATTTAAAGATGTTGGTTTTATTTAAACTAAAGATGTTAGAAGAAGTAAAGTTTTAATACTTCTAATTTTCTTTTTTTATTATGGAACTAAATAAGTTTGTTGAGTCTTTACAAGAATCCTTAAAGAAGAATCATTCTATATTATTAGTTGCTAATTGCACAATAACTTATTCAGGTCGTGCTGAAAGTCATCTTCCAGCTGGGGATAGGATAGTTATCATAAAACCAGATAAGACCACGCTAATACATCAACACAAAGGAGCAACCCCCGTAAACTACATGAAGGAAGGTTCGGTTGTTATTGCCAACTATAATGGAGAAAATGCTGTTGTCAATGTTGAAAATTTGCCTTTGAAGGAATATCTTAATGTTGCAATACATGAGGTACATCATTTTCACAGCCAAGTTCTGGAAGATGACAAGAAATTGCGGTTGGCCGGTACAGAAAAAGACATGTCCTTGTTAATCATGAAAACTCCTACTTTAATTTCTAAAGACTTTGAACCATTATCAATGGAAGAACACACAAAATACGGATTCATAGATGTTTTTGGACACGATAAAAAAGGTAACTTAGTTGTTGTTGAATGCAAAAGACAAAATGGGGATCTGAGTGCAGTGACGCAACTTAGGCGTTACGTAGAGAAGATGAAGAAACTCAAGGGAGTTGAGAATGTTCAAGGAGTTCTAGCATGCCCAAAAATAAGTCCAAACGCACTTAAGATGCTAGAGGATTGGGGTTTTAAGCATGCTGTGGTAAGACCACCAAGCTACCTACAAAAATACGATAAAGCACAACAGAAACTCAGTAGTTTGATAGGATAAGATTTCTAATTGAAATAACTTCTTTTATTGTAGATTACAAGCAACAAAATAACATCTACTACTGCAGGTACAAGTATTGCAGGACCTCCTAGCTGATCAGGTGTAGTAACAAAAGCAACTAAACTATTTATTATGAAGAATCCCATATAGATAAAAGCAACTCTTGGACCCCACGATTTTCTGTTCCACATTGCATAGAGAAAAGAAATTGGTCCCAAAATATCAATCAGAAATACAATAACGACCGCAAGAATTCCATACACAAAGACTCCAAAAAGAGGAACACCCAACTCAAATCTTTGCTGAATAGCAAAAAAAGTTCCTACAACCCAAAGGAGAGACAACCCAAATACTATCTTCAACAGCAATGGGATTGGTTTCCATCCTGTTTTTTCAGCCATCATGATAATCATTCAGTTTACATTATTTAAATCTTGTTTTTTGAAATCTGATCTATGCCTGGAAAAGTTCGTATAACGAACAATTTTATGCGAACATTTTTTCCTCGAGAATTTTACCCTCGTGTGAGGCAACCCACACACAGAGTTGGTAAAATTTTCAGAGCTGAAAAAATGTTAGGGGAGTGAGCGATGCCTTTGATGACTGAGCGAACGAACCGCATAAAATGTGTTACATGAATTAAGCCGCAACGAATGAGGGCTTTGATGCCCGAATTCGTGAGGATTTAGTTGTTCGTGCCGCCCGAATTGCCTTTGTATGGCAATTCGGCTCTTAGCTTCTCATATAGTTTTAGCGTAATTACGTCTTTTTTCTATATAATCGTTTAAGAGAATGTGTGGGTTACAATTTATTCTACTATAACTCTAAGTTTAGATATAAACTTCCTAGCGTTTTCAAATACTTCTTTAACCCTTCGTTCAGTATAAACTTTAGTTGCACTGTATCTGCTTACAGAGCTTTCCTTCCTTGCATCTTCAAAATAGTCAATATAATCATCCTCAAAAATTTTATGCGTTTGCTCTAGCAATTCCAAATCTTCTTTTTCTATTTTATCTGGAACCAATAAATGCCCCAAAGCTATTTGAGTTGAATAATGATCATCAGTTTCATAACCTTTTGTCAAAATAGCTGCTTTCGCCATGTAAAGCATAGAATAATAGCATATGGTTATTGTCCAATAATCTTTAGCGCCTTGTCCAGAATCCTTGATATGATTAGCCAATTCAAAACTGTCAGTTCCTTTTTTGATGAATCTCTTTATCTTGAATGAGTCGCTGCTTTTCCTGATGAAAAACTTTGCTTCTCCTTTGAGTTTCAATAGTCTTTCAAACTCGTTTTTGTAGTAATTTTTATCAAATGCCATTTTTCCAGATTAGATTCCAAAAATACTCTTCTCCATATAAAATTATGTGCTTTTTAATGATCTCCTTAGCTAAGTTTTGCTCTTCTTCTTTAAGCATTTGCTTAAATTCCTTATTCGAAAGATATATTGGGTTAATTTCAAGCTTGAATAGCAACTCAAATTTTGAAAAATTTACATTCTTTTTGCCATCTTTATTTATTATGCACAAATCAACATCGCTTTTTTCCCTGCTTTTGCCTTCTGCTCTGGAGCCAAATAGAATTAAAGCATAGTCCTCTTTTGGAATTTCCTCTTTCAAAACCCTAAATTGGCTCTCTTTTTTGAGTAAGTTGTCTGATTCTTTTCTTTCAGCTAAAATGAGATAGTTTTTGGTTATATTGTCTTTAAGATTCAATGCGACTAATTTTATGTTTCCTTTTTGCGTAATATTGAATAGGTTTTTATTGTTTTTAACTAACCTATGGGTTGTTGTATAGGGTATTTTTGATTCTTTGGAAAGCTGCCTGATTGGAATTTCGTTATTAATGTTTTTCCCCAATGTCTGCACTAATTTTAGTAAATTATCCATTTTTGGTTAATATTAACCATATTTGGTATATAAATGTTTTGGTTGAATACCAAGATAAAAGTTTTTATAGTATTATTGTTAATGTCCCACCATGCCAAATTTTTTAGCTAGAAGGAAGAAAACAAAAACCAAAAGGCCTGTGAAATTTAAGACAAGAAGCGGAAAATCCGTTTCCTTTAAGGCCAAAAGGGAACCCAAGAGAAGGACAAGAGTATCGTTTTAATATTTTTATAATCCAAAAAGTGGCTTTACTCTTTCTCTTTTACCAGTTATAGGATTAACCCAATATGTTCCTTTAGAACCTGGTTTATTTTTTAAATGTTGTTTGCTATGGCAATTGGGGCATAATAAGGTTAAGTTACTTTTTTTGTTGTTTTTTGGATTCTTGTCTTTGTGGTGTATATGTGGCCTTAGCCCTTTTAGAGGTTTTTTGCATTTTTCACACTTGCCTTTAGAGCGTATGAAAATTTCTTTTTGAAGGCTTATGGGAACTGGAACTCTTACCTTTTTTCCGCTTTTAGTATAGTCTAAAAGGTTGATTTTCGGTAGCTTTATTGGCTCAAAACCAAAATAATTTTTTTGTGGCATTCTTCATATTACTTACAGGATCATGTTTGGATTGCAATGCGGGCAATAAGTCTTAAATACCAATTTGCCTTTAATTATTGGGTCATATACCTTTTTCTTCCTCAACTTCTTCCCACAAATTTTGCACATTTTGTATGTCATATGCTTCACCCCATAACAAAATGGTATAAAAGAGTATATAAATTTTCACTTTATACTTCCATAAGCTTCTATTGTCCTAACACTATTTTGATTTTTTACATACCCATTATCTTTAACATCTAAGGAAAAAAATCCATCAGAATTGGTGGGATTGGATACAATAATCCCTCCTCCAGTTATATTACAGCTGAAACTTATTTTACTTTTTAATTCCTGATAACAATTCTGATATGCATTAAATTTTGGATTTCGTTGAAAGACCATACGATCTGAAGCCTTTGGCAATATGTAGACGTCTAGGTTTATTCCAGAAGAAGATACGTCTAATTGAATTTGATAGGGTATTTCAGATTCTTCTAATCCTACAAAAAGGTATTCTTGGCTTTTAAGAAGTTCATCAACTATTGGATAATCTTCTTCATTAACTGGAGAATAAATAAGATATAAAGTTCCACCTATACTTAAGACTATAAATCCTATTAAGATAATTACCAGTCGCTTATGTTTATTTATTTTAAATTTTGGCTCTTTCTTCTTTTTGTTTTTATTTTCTAAATAACTTTGATAAGCTATGGCTATTAATCCAGCAAATCCCCAAGCCATTCCACCAGCCCATCCTGCACTTGCTCCAAACATCCAAGCGAATCCAATACTGATTAGTATGCCTCCTATCAAAAACAAAGGCAAGTACAGCCAAAGTTTATGTCTTATGAATTTAAAAATCCTTATACAAGAACCAATTAATATACCAAATCCAATAATTGCTAAAATATTTTCCATGAATCTACAATATAGGTAGTATATTCTTTTTAAGTTTTTATATTTAACATTCAAGTAACCCACACATTCTCAATTCTAAAATTTATAGAAAAAAGTTAGGTTGAGCGTAAGCGAACCATATAATCTCTCGTTATGGGAATTACTTTGTAGTTCGCATTCATAAGATTATGTGAAAGTAATGTAGAGACCTCGCAAGAGGAAAAACCATAATGAAGAAGCGGCACGAACGAACATGTAACAACTTTTAAACGAACTTTATGTAAGAAAGTTATGTAATGGATGTTTAAAATGTGTTAGGAGAACTTTTCCGAATTATTTTTTGAAAATTTTGATGAGGGCTGTTTCAATTTCTTTAATTTTGGGTTCCTTAAGCGTGCCGATTTTGTAAGAGATTATAGATTTATCAGCGGTGAATAAGCGATTGGGTCTTATCTTGCTGGTGAGGTTTAAGCCACCTTTTTTGAAATCGACATCTTTTAGCATTATTGAATAATTATCTTTTTTGTTTTTACTTGTAATCTGGCACAGGATTAAGTCATTTCCTTCTAGGTTTGTAGCAACTAATGCAGGTCTTTTCTTTGAGCTACTTAAATCCGAAAAAGGGAATGGCAGAACAACAACATCTCCCTTCACAAGTTTTTCCACGCTTTATCATCCTCTTTACTGTTCCAATCTTTTTCTAGAGATTTTTCACTTGCAACAGCAGTTTCTAGTTTTTCGCTTACTTGCTCCAAAGGTCTTAATTCGACATGGTCTTCAAAAGCCATTATGGCAATTTTTGATCCAGTCTTGAATCCTTTAAGCTTTCTCATGTTTCTTGGAATTGCTATTTGACCTTTTCCAGTTATGGTTGCACTTTTAATCTCAATTATTGCCATTTCACATCACCTTCATTATTTCTTACTTGTAAGAATAGTAAGAATTTTTTATAAAGGTTTTGTTTTTTATAGAATTAATTAGATTAAATCATTTATAAGCCTCACGCGAAGATGTCCAGTGCTTACTAAAATTAACTAAGAATTAATCTTTCTTCTTCACAATATCAGTCTTGATGTGCAACTCTTTTAGTTGTGCAGCATCTATATCTCCTGGTGAGTTATCCATCGGACACTCAGCGTTCTTGTTCTTAGGAAAAGCCATGACTTCACGAATGTCATTGTAACCGCACATTAAAGCTACTATTCTATCAAAACCCAGGCCAATTCCTCCATGGGGGGGAGTTCCGTACTTGAATGCTTCCATGAGAAAACCAAATTTCTTCTGAACTTCTTCTTTAGATAAACCAATCACTTTCATGACTCTTTCCTGTACAGAAGGATCAGTTTCTCTGATGGAACCAGAACCAAGTTCCAGACCATTCAACACTAAATCATACAAATCAGCTTCAACTTTTTCAGGACTTTTCTCCAAAAATTCAAGATGCTCTTTTTTTGGAGCAGTAAAGATGTGATGGGAAGCTTCCCATTTCTCATTATCGTGATCATATTCAAAAATTGGGAAATCTACTACCCAACAAAACTTGAAATCATCTTTTTTTATTAACCCCAGTTTGTTAGCAGTTTCTATCCTAACCTTACTCAAAACATTGTTTGTATCTTTAGCATTATCAGCAACAAAAAACAAAATACTTCCTGGTTTAGCTTTTGTTTTTTTCAAAATTTCTTTTTGAATGTCATCAGAAAAGAATTTTGCGATATTGCTTTCCAGACCTTTATCAGTAACTCTCATCCAAGCTAGACCTTTTGCTCCAACAGATTGTGCAAACTTAATCATGGCATCAATCTCATTTCTGGAGAACTTATCTGGGGGGTTGATACACTTAACGGATTCAGCACCACTAAATACTTTGAAATCACACTTCTCAACCTCATTAGTTAGATCAATAAATTCCAGACCAAAACGAAGATCAGGCTTATCAGTTCCATACTTAGCTAGGGATTCTTTGTGAGAAATTCTTGGGAAAGCTTCCTTAATATTAACATTAAGAACTTCTTTCATCATGTTTTTGTACATTCCCTCAACAAGCTGCAAAACATCTTCTGAATGCACAAAACTCATCTCCAAATCAATTTGAGTGTGTTCCGGTTGACGATCAGCACGAAGATCTTCATCACGTAAACAGCGAGCAAATTGGTAATACCTGTCACAACCACTAGCCATAAGGAGCTGTTTGTAAATTTGAGGGCTTTGGGGTAAAGCATAAAACTTACCAGGATTAACACGAGAAGGAACAACATAATCTCTAGCACCTTCCGGAGTTGAACGAACAAGAATGGGAGTTTCTATTTCCAAAAAACTATTACTATTAAGATAAGCTCTAGCGGCTTGTGCGGCCTTATGTCTAATAAGCAAATGCTTCTGCATCTTAGGCCTTCTAAGATCAAGATAACGATACTTCAACCTTAAATCTTCACTAGCTTCAACTCGATCCTCAACTTCAATTGGGGGAGTTTCTGCTTTGTGTAAAATATCTAAAGTTTCAACAAGAACTTCAATTGCACCAGTATCCAGATTAGGATTTTCTAGACCTTCGCCCCTAGCCCTAACTTTTCCTTTAACAGCAATAACGTCTTCTCTCCTTAAATGTTCGGCAGCTTTGTGAGCTTCCTTACAATCTTCCGGATCAAAAATTATTTGTGTTAAACCATACCTATCCCTTAAGTCAATAAAAATAATCCCTCCGTGGTCCCTTGGTGACTGAACCCAACCAGCTAGCTCAACAGACTTACCAATATGAGAATTCCTAAGCTCATTACAGTTATGTGTTCTATAACTCATTTTAACATTCCTTTAATCTTAAGATCAAAAACAACATCTTCTAATTTCTTAAGATTCCATTTTATCTGGTCAGATTTTTTACGCAACTCAGAATTTCGTAAATTAAATTCCAAGAACTCACCATAAATCTCTTCAACAAGTTCTTTTATTTCTAAAGCAGACTTGTAATTTTTCTTAATAACATCATTAACAGCTTTCCTCATTAATTCTCCAGTTAGATCACACAATCCAAGCAAATAACTTTCACTATCTAACTTTAAGGAAGTTGCAGTAGGAACCTTTCCAGATTTAACAAAATGATAATAACAAAGAGCTTCCGCATATTCCTGAAAAGCAACCTTGTTGATACTAGTATCAAGAGAAGTATCTATTTTTTCTAATTCCTTTTTGCCTTTTTCGATATCTTTAACGTAGGATGAAGCAGACTTTAAATCTCCCCTATGCAAAGCATAAATTATCTTTTTAGATACTTGGATAATAATTCGGGATTTTTGTATGATATCTTCTCTTTTACTATCAGAATCACTAAGTTCTTTCCTTATTTTGATAAATTCTTTTTTGTTTAACATAATCCTTTGAAATAATATCTGTTTTATAAAGCTTTTTGATTTAAGAACTTAAATAGTAATTTTCGAAACCTTTATATATTATAATTCGAATAATTTTACTTAAAAAAGATGGCGACACCATTTAGAGAGATATTAGACTTTTTTGGACAGATAGGAGTATTTGACGTAGTGCTTCCCTTCTTACTTGTTTTCACGGTTGTTTTCGCATTATTAGAAAGAACCAAGGTTTTTGGAGTTGAAGAAATAGAAGGAAAGAAATACACAAAAAAAAACCTAAACTCAATCACTGCTTTTGTTATTGCATTTCTGGTTGTTGCATCTTCGAGATTAGTGGAGATAATAACCACCGTATCATCTAATTTTGTAGTTTTACTTTTTGGAGTTGTGCTATTCTTATTATTGGTAGGGTCTTTCTTTCAGGAAAAAGAACAAGCAGTCTTTCTTGAAGGAGGCTGGAAAACAGCATTCATGACAATAGTGTTCATTGTTCTGGCATTTATATTTCTGGATGCGGTTAACCTGTTAGAAGACACTTTCGGGTTCTTAAGCGGATCAAGCAAAGGAGAAGTTGTTGGATCAGTAATCCTGTTAATATTAATAGTTTTGTTCGTGGTTTTTGTAACACAAGATAGGAAAGCTCCTAAATCAGAATCACATTAGCAAAGTTTAAAAACAAAAAAATCAAAAAAGACATATGGCAAGCAATAATTTTGTTTTAGAGGAATTCGGAAGATCTCTTTCAAGATGGGGTCTAATGGATGTATTGTTGCCGTTCTTGCTTATATTTACAATTATTTTTGCAGTATTAGAAAAATCAGCAATATTCGGTGAAGAAAGAAGAAATATGAACACTGCTATTGCAATGATATTCGGGCTTATTGTTGTTATCCCTCACATAACTGGGGACTTACCTGCGGGCTATGATCCGGTATTAGTTATTAACGCAGCCTTACCATCAGTAGGATTAGTTACAGTAGGAGTAATAGCTTTGATGATCCTCATAGGAGTTTTCGGACACGATAAGATTCATCTTGGAATGTCTATGCCTGGATGGGTGGCTTTCTTCTCAATAGTATCCATAATAATTATCTTCGGAAGTTCCGCTGGTTGGTACGCAAACGGTTTTGATGGTTGGTTAGAGAACATGTTTGGTTCTGATGCATTAGCAATATTTATCATGATCGTAGTGTTTGGAGTCATAATAGCTTTTGTTACCGGTGGAGATTCCGAAAGAGAAAAACTTGGTGGAATGAAGCGTATTGGTATGGACTTTGGTAAACTATTTAACAAATAAAAATGGCGACGTTTCTTGATGTTACTGCATTACAAAATTTTTCTGTTATTTTTGTGTTCCTTTTTGTATGGCTTTTAGTGTATGCAATGTTGACATACACAAAAACTCTTGGAGGAAATAACATTATATATGCGCTGATAGGAGTTGTTATAGCATTCTTTGTTGTTATGTCAAACATTGCAACCTTAGTGGTAAAACAAGTAGCTCCAATTTTAGCTGTTATCTTGGTTTTTGCAGCCATAATCTCTATAGCATCTAATTCATTAGGAACCGGTTCCTGGGGCTTAGACAACCCGTCTCTGAAATACATAATAGTTGTGGTGTTGGTTGTGGCTTTGATAGTTGGAACCTTGACTACCCTAAGAGCTAATGTAGAGGTTCCGGAAACCGGAGAAGATTATAGTAAAACCTCTACCATAATATTCCATCCAAACTTTTTAGGTATGATACTAATATTTCTGGTAGCTGTGTTTACTGTTGGATTATTGGCATCGAAACAGATGTGATGATTCACATAGGTTTTTAAAACAAATAGTGTTACTTCTAAGTTAATATGGATTTAAGAATGGATATTTCTCAGGATCAACAAACTAATTTAGTGCAAACCTTAGAAGCAGGACTGGACGATATAGAAGAAATTGTGAGGAAAGAAGCGGAACGTCCAGAAGTACTTATACCAGAAGTTATTCAAGTATATGCAGAATCGGGAAACTTATTCTTAGAAAATGCAGCAAACTCAGAAGAAAACAGAGCAAAACTGAAAACAGCCCTGGAAATGAACTATCATGAATTCCATGAAGGCCAGGAAAGGGACAATGGAGATTTATATGTAGTACACACTTTCCAGACAGGATTCGTTTTATCAGAACTTGAAGCCGATATACTCACAACACTAAGTGGGATAAAGCATGACTCTTTTGAAGAAAATCCTAACCGGATATTGGAAGTTTATCTGCGTATGATGGAAGGGTTTGGACATGAAGAGGGGACTACTATTGCAACTAACATAAGGCCAGTGTCCTCCAACCCTGATCTGGATACCGGAGATAAAAAATTGGACATAGTGAATAGGATATATGACATCCAAGATGATAGAGTAAGATACAATGTTTCAGCGATAAGAGTTTCTGATAGAATTTCAAACTTCAGAACTTTAAATGGGATGAAAGCAAAAAAAGGAAGAACAAAAGAACAAAGAATTCAGGGAGTGATAGATGATACTATAGACAATGTATTGCCCTTAGCAGAGATTGTTGATAATTGTGGACAGTTCGGAACATTAAAATTAGTCCCTTACCTTCAAGACTTAATAACTAATTATCAACAGAAATAACTTATTTTTTCTTAGGACCTTTACTTAATCTTTCCAACTTATTAACGTTCTCGGTAAGAGAAGGAAGCACTTTCTGGAAAACTTTTTCCATCGCTTTTATTTCGACACCAACATTCTTTATGTTTCCATCGTAATCATCAATCTTGTTAACAAGATTCTTGTGCAAACTATTAACGTTATTAGAAAGATCTTCTAAGTGCTGTTGGAACTGAGTTATGCGAACTTCTGTTTGATTCTTCCAATCAATTATCTTCTGGACATCTTCCTCAAACTCTTTCCATTTCTCATCAATGATGGCTTCTGCTATCTCTTCTATCTGATCCTTGCTTATACTCGGTTCTTGTGGTTCAGGAGGAGGAGCATGTTGGGGTGGAGGGGGCATGTTATCAAAAGGCATGTCTTGCGAAGGTGGAAAATTATCCTGAGAAGGCATTCCTGGATCTGGCATCGGACCGGGAGCAGAACCTTGTACATTTCCTTGGTTCATTGCATCAAATATCTGTGAAGAATTATATCCTTGTTTTTCAAGTTCTCCAATAATAGAATTATCATCCAGGCCCCTTTGTTTCATGGACATTATCATGTCAACAGGATTTCCTGGAGCACCTCTTTCTTTTTTGTTTTCTTTTTTACCGAAGGAGAATATGGCCATTATGTACCTCTTTTATCAAATTAGCTGAAATTTCCTATATAAAGTTTTCTATTTGCTTTTTTCTCTATTTAACATATCTTTTATCATCTGCTCAACTTCATTTTGTGTAACAAATTTAACAGGGTTCCATAAATTGATGTACTTCTCTAAAACCTTCACTTCTTCTTTTTTTGCTGAATCTTTTAGCTCTTTGACCAGATCGACAATTTTTTCCTTGACTTCATTAAGTTCTTTTTTCATTTCGCTTATATCAGATGTTATTGTCCGGATCTCAGTAGAAAAGAGCTTATTCTTATCAATCATGTTTTGTTCTGTTACTTGAAGCTGCCTTCTTAGGTTGGTGAAGCTTCCCTCTGTTATGCGCAATCTTCTGCCTATATTCCCAATATCTTCAGTAAAAGAACTCATGTCTTGTTGCATAGGCTGTTTATCACTACCAAAAAATCCTTTATGATCTTTTTTCTTTTCAGGAGGTGGGGGCATGCTTTGGTCCATTTTTCTTTATTTTATTCCTATTTATAAATAAATTTTGTTTTAAGAATATAAACTTGTGTGAGGATACTCAAGTGGTTATACTTTTAAATTTTCAAAACATTTAAATAAAGTGTATGATAAAATATAGATAATATCTTAAAATAAATAAAATATATTTTATATTATGTGAGGAATGGAAGCTGTTTCCACACACTTAACCATGAAGAAACCAATCAGCGCAACGATTGAAGATAACTTAATAGACTGGGTAAACAAAGAGCTACGGGACAAAACCAGATATAGGAACAAATCTCACTTAATAGAGATAGCTCTTGAGCAGTTAAAGAACCAAAAAAAGAGGTGATGATGGCATTATTTGATAACAAAAAGCCGTTCTCGTACGAAGTGGTAAGAGAGGGGGAAGATGTAATCCTTACAATTAACTTAGAAGATTATCCTAGGATTCCTTCTATAGAAGATGATTCGGTTATCATGTCCAAGACCTGCGACATGCTCATAGAGGTAAAGGACACCACAAAAATAGCTTACATGCAAAAACGCAATTATGAATATGATTTCAATCAAACTTCTTACTTACTGGAGATAGCGAAGCTATATGCTCAGTTAACAAAAAAGAAAGACATGGTCAGTTACAATGCCCTTCTAGGAGATGTAAGCTGTGGCAAATGGGCAAGTTCCTGGTATTCGGAAGTGCAAAATATAATCTCAAACCTTCTCCGATCAGATCCGATAGGTGCTTATGTAGAACTAATAAGGCTTGCAAGAGATCATCGCATAGAAGTTGACAGATCGTCCGACAGCACTTTTTCTAAGTGCGGTAAAAAATACTTGGAAATATTAGAACTCACAATAGGACTTTTAGAAAAAACAAGGCTGATAATAAATTCAAAATCGTTCATAGCAGGCCACAAGATTGGAAACAGGGACATATACAGAAAATTTTTCACACCAGTAGTAAGGCCGGATTTTATGTTCACAAAATTAA
This sequence comes from Candidatus Woesearchaeota archaeon, assembly GCA_016784105.1. Lineage (GTDB taxonomy): Archaea > Nanobdellota > Nanobdellia > Woesearchaeales > GW2011-AR4 > JADHVG01. The sequence continues at coordinate 15,468 of JADHVG010000009.1, read as the reverse complement.
TGGCAACATTCCCTCATGATGCTAGGGAGTTAGAAACTTATACTTTAGATGGGGATATAGATGTAACCATCTTCGAGCTTCCGGATACTGTCCAGTATTTGTACCATGTTGTTCCGCCAGAATTCAAGTTAACAGAAGAAAAATATGAGATTTTAGATACTGCAAGAAAGATCATGGCAGAACACAAACCAAAACGTTCGGAGTTTGTGGAACCGGAAAGGATGAGACAAGTATTCTACAATGTAGGTCAGGACCTCATAGACGAACTTGCAGGATATCGAAACCTGAAGATTAAAGATGATGAATTAGAACAGCTTACAAACATCCTAGTTAGGTACACAGTAGGTTTTGGATTGATAGAAGTATTATTACAAGATGAAAGGGTTCAGGATATAACCATAAATAACCAACTGGGAGAAGTTCCCATGTTTCTTGTACATCAAACTTATGGGGATTGTAAAACAAACATAATTCCGACACGAACCGAAGCAGATTCCTGGGCCACCAAACTTAGATTAATTTCTGGAAGACCCTTAGATGAAGCAAACCCTATTCTAGATACGGAAATGACAATCAGAGGAGCAAATGCTAGGGTTGCTGCGGTAGGACAGCCACTAAACCCCTTAGGACTTTCTTTTGCTTTCAGGAGACATCGTGACAAACCTTGGACCTTGCCTTTGTTCATGCACAATAAGATGATCAATCCTCTTGCAGCAGGAATCTTAAGTTTCATCATAGATGGTAACAGAACCATGCTGGTTGCTGGAACAAGAAGCGCAGGAAAAACTTCATTGTTAGGTTCACTGCTTGTAGAAATCATGAGAAAGTATAGGATGATCACGATAGAAGACACTTTAGAACTTCCAACAAATGCTCTGAGGAAGTTAGGATATAACATCCAACCCATGAAGGTAGCTGCTGCACTCACAAAAGGATCTGCGGAAGTGTCTGCGGAGGAAGGGATAAGAACTACGTTGAGAATGGGAGATTCTGCATTGATAGTTGGAGAGATAAGAAGCAAGGAAGCTTTAGCTTTGTACGAAGCGATGAGGATTGGGGCTTTAGCTAACGTAGTTGCAGGGACCATACATGGAGACAGCCCTTATGGGGTCTTTGATAGGGTTGTTAATGATCTTCAAGTTCCAAGAACAAGCTTCAAGGCAACAGACATAGTGGTGGTTGCAAACCCAGTCAGAAGCGCGGATGGTTTGCATAGGTGGAGGAGAGTTACACAAATAACTGAGATAAGAAAACACTGGGAAACTGATCCTATGCTGGAAAATGGATTTGTGGACTTGATGAAATATGATACAAGAACTGATCAACTAGAACCGTCAGACGAACTTATTAATGGAGACAGTGAGATTCTTAAAGCAATAGCAGGAAATGTGAAGGAGTGGGCTGGCAGTTGGGATGCGGTGTGGGATAACATCTTGTTAAGGGCAAAGACAAAAGAGACTTTGGTGGAATACGCAACAAAATCAAAGATGCTAAACTTACTGGAAGCAGATTTTGTTGTTTTGGCCAATGATGAGTTCCACAAAATATCAGATACTATCAGACAAGAAGTTGGAAACTTAGACAGCAAAAGAATATTTTTTGACTGGAATGAATGGCTAAAAAGAACAATAAAAAAAATGAACATATCTCAAAGATAATAAGTGTTCATTCAAATAAGTAACCCAATCAAAATCTTGTCAAAAAAAGAGGTGAGGGGTTTAGATGCCCAACGTAGAAGAAAAGAAAAAGATGAGGAATCTGGCATCTTATTATAGGAGTCAGATAGAGAAAGAACTGGGAGCAAAAATCCAGCAGACTAAGGTCACTTCTCGTGAATATTCTGAGTTTAAAGACGATTACATGCCAGCTCATCTTTCTTTTTACGAAAAAGCATGCACTTTTTCTGAAAAGGTTTTAAACATAAAACCTGATAAAAAGAAACTCGAAGAGATGCAAGAAAGCATCAACATCTCTCATCTAAACATAACTCCTGCGGGAGCAGTGTCATTCTCATTTCTTCTTCCTATAGCAATAATCTTTTTTGGTTCTTTACTGTTTTTTTTGCTTTTCCAAAGCATGTTCTTCATACTGTTTTTTTTCATAATAGGGTTGGTTATGATAAAACCGCTGGGAACTCTTCCTATGTTCATTGCAAACAACTGGCGTATGAAAGCTTCCAACCAGATGGTTTTGTGTGTGTTTTACATTGTAACGTACATGCGACATACTAGTAACTTAGAAAATGCTCTGGAATTTGCAGCCGATCATCTATCACCTCCATTAAGCCTGGATTTAAAGAAAGTTTTATGGGATGTTGAAACAGAAAAATATGATACCATCAAAGAGAGTTTGGACACGTACTTAGAGACCTGGAAAAAATGGAATTTTGAGTTCATAGAATCATTCCATCTTATAGAAAGCTCATTATATGAGGGAAGTGAAGAAAGAAGGCTAAATGCACTGGATAAATCTCTTGATGTGATTTTAACAGAAACATATGAAAAGATGCTTCACTATGCTCACAATTTGCAAAGCCCAATAACAATGCTGCACATGCTTGGGATAATACTTCCTATTCTTGGGCTGGTTATACTCCCATTAGTTGTCAGTTTCACGGAAGGAGTAAAGTGGTATCACATAGCTGCTTTGTATAATGTAGCTCTTCCTTTTGCAGTATATTCACTCGGAAAAAGCATATTATCAAGAAGACCGACCGGGTATGGGCAAAGTGATATTTCAGAAGAAAATCCAGGACTTAAGAAGTACAAGAATATTATCATCAAACTGGGAAATGTAGAATTGTTAATGAATCCCTTGATATTGAGTGTGTTCATAGGAGTATTATTCCTTATTTTTGGTATGAGTCCGGTATTGCTACACGGCATGAACGTAACAGATTTTGGTTTTGGAGCAGAAGACATATCCAGTAGTTGCGGCAAAAGATTTTGTATGTTAGAGTATAGGGAAAGCCAAACAACAGGAGAAATTATCGGGCCTTTCGGTCTCGGTGCAGCAATCTTGAGTTTGTTCGTAACGTTATCAGTGGGAATAAGTGTTGGCTTGTATTATAAATTAAGATCTAAGAACGTTATCAAGATAAGAGAAAAATCTCAAAAGTTAGAGATGGAATTCGCATCAGCACTATTCCAGCTAGGAAACAGATTAGGAGATGGGCTTCCAGCAGAAATAGCATTTGGGAAAGTAGCAACGGTCATGGAGGGAACAATCTCCGGAAGTTTTTTCCAGCTTGTAAGCATGAACATAAAGAAGCTTGGGATGAGTGTCCAAAAATCAATATTTGACCCAGTACATGGAGCATTGGTAAGTTTTCCTTCTAACCTTATAGAAAGCTCCATGAAAGTTTTGATACAAAGCGTAAGGAAAGGTCCAATGATAGCAGCACAAGCATTAACAAACGTTTCCAGATACATAAAACAAATACACACGGTCAATGAACGGCTAAAAGATCTGATGGCAGACATCATAAGTTCTATGAATTCTCAGATAAAGTTTTTAACACCAGCCATAGCAGGAATTGTGATAGGAATAACTTCAATGGTAACTGCTATCCTTGGAAGGTTAGGAACTCAACTACAAGACGTTACTTCAGGGGCTGCTACCGGTGGACAAGATGTAGGATTAATAGGACTATTTGGAGAAGGAATTCCTACTTATTACTTCCAAATAATTGTAGGATTATATGTTGTGCAAATAACTTACATACTCACAATACTTGTAAATGGAATAGAGAACGGTTCTGACAAATTAAACGAACGATACATGATAGGGCAGAATATGATCCGCGGAACAGTATTATTTTGTATAATTAGTTTAGTTGTGATGATACTATTCAACATGATAGCAACACAAATACTTTCTAGTTCTTTGTGATAGAAAAATAAATGGGGCCTCTGGGATTTGAACCCAGGATTTAGGTATGGTCAGAGATGACTGAGCCAATCTCCTACGTGACCGAGATACTGAATTTCTTCAGCGTATTGAGCTGCATTTTCATGCATGTGCTCTCCCAGTCTGAGCTAAGGCCCCAAATTAAACTTTTCAGAAATAGAATTAATTTAAATTACTTTCTATTTAGAATTATTCACTAATATCTTCTTCTTCCACATCAACAGTTTCTTCTGCCTGCTTAACTTCTTGTTCTGCTTCCTGAAGAGTTTCTTTGTTAGCTTCAGAATCTGGAGGGGAAGTAGCTTCTTCTTTTGTTTCAGAAGATTCTCCGATAACTTCCATCTTGCCGAACTTACCAGTTCCTAATTGTAATTCTCCTTGCCATTCAGAAACATAACCATTCTCAATTTTGACCTTGTCTCCAGCCTTTACTTTCCCAATGTCATCATTCCATAAAGTAATTTTGATATCTCCAGAAGCGTCTTTACCAATAGCGTTTGCAACACGTCCTGTTTTTCCGAATTTTTCAAATTCTCTAACATCTCCAACATCTACGATGTCCAGTGTAATGTCTACTTTTCCTTGTCTTGCTTGTAAGTCTTTTATTTCCATATAATTTAGAAAAATATTATCATATTTAAATTTTACTTATTGGGACATTGATTGGAATATCTGATTCCAGGCAGTTTCATCTACCGCACCAATACCTTTATTCAGAATTTTTCTATCTTTATCCATGAAAAATTTAGTTGTTGTGTACACCACATTGTACTTTCCTAGAACATTATTGTTTCCAGCTGCAAAATCAGTCAATCCAAGGCCTTTAGATTGCCTATAACTCCTTATGAGATCTGCACCTTCCTTGACATCCATTCCTATAGCAAGAAAATTTACTTTATCTTTATATTGAGGATATACTTTATTTACTGCGGCTAAATCTCTTGCACAATTAGGACACCATGTTGCAAAAAAATACAAAACAGTAGGTTTTTCTTGAGTAAGAGAACTTAAACTAATTTCTTTCTCATCAACAGTCTTGATTGTGAAGTCCGGAGCTGTTTGTCCCTGATTTATACCTATGTCTCCTGAATCTTGTTGTAGGGCTTGGGGTGAAGCCTCTCCAGTTGGATCACTAGAAGAACAGCCATAAATAAAAGCAATAGAAATTAAGAATAATCCAATAATAAATTTATTTTTCATAAAATGGAATACTCCAAGAAATTATATAAGGTTATTATTGAATAGTTAAACAAATTATTTAATCAGCTTACCAGCTTTTTCAAACTCCAATTCTTTGTTTAGAAGTTTTGAGATAGTGTCTTTTAAACCTTCAACCGGAACTCTTACTTGTTGAGTATCATCCCGATTTCGGATGGTAACGGACTTATCTTCCAAACTTTCAAAATCGAATGTGATGCAGTAAGGAATCCCTATCTCATCTGCACGTGCATACCTTCTGCCAACACTTCCAGAACTGTCAAACTGGCAAGTAAAAAATTCTTTTAGTGAATCAAAAACTTCCTTACCTTCTTTTTTTATTTTGTTAACTAAAGGAAATACTGCAACTTTTACTGGAGCAATGTTATTATTAAATTTTAAGACAATATTTCCTCTTTCCTTATCATCTTCATAAGCTTCAGTTATAATGGACAAGAATGTTCTTTCAATACCAAAAGTAGGTTCTATCACTGAAGGAATTATTTTTTGTTTGGTAGCTTCATCAAATACCTCTAATTTTTCTTTACTCTCTTGAATGTGCTGTTTAAGATCATACTGACCCCTGTTTGCGTTACCTGCTATCTCTTTGGAGCCGAAAGGAAACAAATAATCAATATCGAAGGTAGCGGAAGAGTAATGAGAAAGCTCTTTTTTCGTGTGTTCTCTAATTTTTAAATTATTTTTCTTTAAACCAATTGAATACAACCAGGATATTTGTTCTGCAAGCCAATAAGCATGCCATTCATCAAGCTTCTCTTTTTTTACAAGTTCCCGGATAGTTGATTTTTTAAGATCTTTCTTATCTTTTTCTTGAACTTCAGAACTAAGCAGCATGAACTCCATATCCAGATGCTTTTCCTCTAACATTTCACATTTCTTTTCATCAGGATGCTTAAAAAATTCAAACTCTGCTATAGTAAATTCCCTACTTCTAAAAATAAAATCTCTCGGAGCAATTTCATTCCTAAAACAAGTTCCTATCTGGGCTATTCCAAAAGGAATTTTCATTCTTGCAGTTTCAGTTATGAGCTTAAAGTTTGTGAACATTCCCTGAGCTGTTTCTCCACGCAGATAAGCGATAGAACCTTTGCTCTCTTCAGCTCCCACACTTGTCTTGAACAGTAAATTAAAATTTGTTAATTCTTTAAAAGAACCCTTGCAATTAGGACAGCTCAACTTGTTTTTAGTTATGATGTCGTTTATCTCATCAGATTTCTTACCTTCCACATTGATGTCCAGAGTGTCTTCCAGGAAATGATCTGCTCTTAACTTATTATTGCATTTAGAACACGCTAAAACTAAATCTCCAAAATTTTCTAAATGACCAGATGCTTTCCAAACTTTTGGGTTAGAGATAACGCTTCCATGCATGCCTACCATGTTTTCCTTGCTTTGCACAAAATGTTTCCACCAGTCAACCTTAAGATTATTAAAAAGTTCAACACCTACCGGACCTAGGTCCCAGAAGCCAGACAAACCTCCATAAATTTCACTATCCTGATAAACAAAACCTTTACTCTTGCAGAAAGTTGCTAATTCTTCTATTGTTAGTTTTGACATATAAATAAAATAGATTGGAATTTTATAAAGTTTGTTGTTATTATTGCTATTGGCCGATCAAGTTGTATATAAGATCAAATGCTTTAACAACATCTTTATCCTGTACAACAAGTATGTGTTCGGATGAAGAGATTAAAGCATCTATCATGCTTATGTTGTTTTGAGCAATCTCATTTGCAATTATGAAAAAAACCCCTGGAACCTTTTCCAGCTCAGGAGGGTAAGAAATTTCTAACATTCCAACATTTTTGTTGAAATGGAGAATATTTTTCTTGGGAAAGTTGCTTAAAATGTTAGCTTCATTCTTCTTGTCAAAGATGATAGTTAAAGTGTTAAAACCTTCAAGGATTCTCACTGTATCATGGGCGTGGTAATCTGCAAGCTTATCAGGACGTCCGAGCAAAGTTTTTATCTCATCAGTTCTCTTTAGCTCTAAAGAAATCATCTTTGTTCTGATACTTAATTTTGCCCTCTTTAGCATTTCATAAGCAGATTTTTGCTCATCTTTCTTAATTCCAGAACTCTTGTACCTTCTGATGGAACTGATAACAGAATCAATAGAAGCATCAATTTTTTGAGTCTTGATGATAAAAGCAGCTAGCTTCCGGATATTGATTAAATCCCTAGAAATATCTTTTTTTAATGAAATGTCAGTGTCTATAACTTTCCATACAAACTCATGCACATTGTCTAGTTTCTTCGCCATAATTGACAAAAAATGTGCTAGAATTTAAAAAAATTGCTAAAATTTGACAAATTTAAGCAAAAAATGACATATAGGTCATAAGGTATTTAAGAAAGAAAGATGACTTTAATTCTATGATTAGAGAACAAGTTCTCAGACAGAGCTTTGGAGGGGTTGACGGACTGGTAAGTTCAAGGGGCGCTATATACGGGGCTAATTTGATTTATGAGGGGGATAGTGTTGATGTTCTTGGTAGAGGGCATGGTAGTCCCAGAATTAATTCTTTGAACGGTAATAATGTAATGTACCCCTCACTTATGGTGATAAGCGGTCTTTTCGAACCCATTAAACTTGGCAATTCTCCAGCTACAGGAAATGATTTTGAAGGAATAGCTAAAGCAGTTATTGATGCAACCCAAGAAGGAGCTGTGAAGCCACATCCCTACAATGGTTCGGAGGCAATAGATTTCTCTTATGAAGGGCAGTTAGCTTGTGTTAAGATATTGTTGGAAAGAGAACAAAGAAAGGAAGAATTCTTTGCGGTTTTGGACCAGCTCAGAGAACAGGGTTTTGACTACAACCTATTTAGGACTAATTAGAAATCCTAGTCTTTTTTCTCGTACCTAAAACAACCAACAACATGATCATTTACCATTCCAACAGATTGCATGAACGCATACATGATCGTTGAACCAACAAAATTCATTCCACGTTCTTTTAGATCCTTAGAAATCTTATCAGATAAATCAGTTTTTGGAGGAATCTCACTTAATGCCTTAAAACTGCTATTTATTTGCTTGTTATCAACAAAACCCCATATATAATTATCAAAACTTCCAAACTCTTTTTGAATATCTAAAAAAACCTTAGCGTTTCTTATTGCAGAATTTACCTTTAGTTTATTCCGGATGATACCTTCATTATCCAACAATTCTCTTATTTTTTTATCATTATAATTAGAAACTTTTTTTGGATTGAAGTTATCAAAAGCTTTCCTATAATTCTCTCTTTTTTTTAGTACAGTTAACCATGATAAACCGGCTTGGGCTCCTTCAAGAATAAGAAGTTCGAATAATTTATTGTCATCATGAACTTCCATTCCCCATTCCTTATCATGATAATCCACATAAATCGGCTCAGTACCGCACCAGGAGCATCTTTTCATATCCAACGTCTCACCTTACTTTTATAATCTAAGTATTTTGTACCAAATAAATTTTCCATTTTTGTTTCTTCCATGGGAATAAAGAAAATCTGGATGGTGATAATAAATAATGTTGGAGTCATCAATATTAGCCAACTACCATTTAAAAAACTTGTACCTAACAGGACGGTTGTTAAACCTAAATACATCGGGTTTCTAGAATACCTGAACGGACCATCAACAACAACAGCTGTTGGTTTTTTGAAAGGATCCTTCGGAGTATTTTGCTTCTTAAATGATATTGCAGCCCAAACAATTAAACTGATACCAAGAACTATAAAAATAATTCCAGAATAATTTAAGGGTTTACTAAAAATTTTCTGAGTAGGAAAAACATAATTAATGATTAATAAACAAACTAAGTAATACAACGCGATAAAAGGCGGTTTTATTTTCATTTTTTTAACCATTCAACTTCCTCCTTGCTTAGATCTAATTCGTTAGTTAAATTATCCTGGAAAGTTTTATTTTTTTTGAAAGCAACTTGGAGATAAGGGAGTGTGTTTTTCAAAGCATCCTTTTTGGAAGTATGGGTATGTAAAGCTAGCTTCTCAGCAATTGCCTTTTTTTTCATGCTTTTTTGTTTTGCCCACCATAGTTTCAAGATACGACCAGTTGGCTTGTACTGCACAAACTTAGAGTATTTCTTTTCCTTTGATACTGAGATACCTGCCGTTATGAGGGCATTGATATAAATCAAAAAACGATAGTGCTGCCACCTTCTTATTCTACGATTAAAGACATCAGCCTTGCTTAATTTCTCGTAAGCACTAGCAAGGTCAGAAGGATTAGTATATTCTTTCGGTAAATTTTCATCTAACCACAAGAATTGTTGGTCAAGCTTTTCTTCCACATTGTCAAAAGCTCTTATGGAAATTTTTGGGTCTGTTGTTTTAAAAATCTTAAGAAGAGCATTTATCATGCTATCTAATTTATTTCTCTCCCCAGTTTCTTCTAAGCTTTCTTTAGTAAGTTCTTTAGCTTCTATAGACAAAGTTTCAAGGTCGTTGATTGCGGACCGGACATCCCCCCCTGTCCTCCTAGAAAGCCCTTTTAGTACATCCATATCATATTTTATCTTTTCTTTCTCGCATATATTCTTAAGAACCTTAAAAATTTCTGAATGGTCTACAGGAGAAAACTCAATCATCTCTGCTTTATTCTTGAGCTTGGAAAACTTTTGATTCCAGGGATTTGCAACAGTCAATATTATAGGAAAAGAACTTTTTTCTAATAGCTTGATAACCGCTAGCAATCCTCCCCGATCCTTCATGCCGGACAAACCATCTATCTCATCTACCAAGATAAGCTTTCCTTTAGCAAACAAACTCATCTGGTTAATAGCAGAACCTAACAAAGAATTGATCTGATCAGCATTCCTAACATCAGACGCATTGACCTCAATTATTTCAAGATCGAGATCATGAGCAATCGCATGAGCCACTATTGTTTTCCCTGTACCGGTTGGCCCGTACAATAAAGCAGCTTTCTTTTTTTGGGATTCATAATCAACAACAAAATTTTTTAATTTTTTTATAGATTCATCTTGTCCAAGAACATCCTTTGTGGTTTTTGGTCTATATTTTATGGTGAAAGGTTGCATGCTGAACAGTATATACTTTAGTTATTTTAAGTTTTGGTTTTTAGAAAAGTTTAAATAAAAATTCTTAAATAATGTTCTTGGGATGGAAAAAGTACTAGTTGTTGATGATAGGGGCTTGGACTATAGGTTAAAAGAGGGTTTGCAAGGAATAGGTTATTCTCCAATGTGGGCTAGACATCCTACTGATGCAATGCGTGTTTTTGGTGAGGGAACAAAACCAAGTATTGTAATTTCTGATGTGGATAAACATCCGGATTGTAATGGGATAGAATTTGTTGCTAGGGCAAGGGATAAACTAGGTCCAGATCCAAGAATTTTTCTTTGGAGCGGACATGTAGGGGAACTTGTTTCTGAAACAGAAAGAGACATGGTTGCAAGTGCAAATTTATCTTCCCAAATTCATGATTTATATCTTGATGGAACTATTGATGGTTACATGTCAAGAATTCCTAATGAATCTGCAAGTGCAGATAAAATGTTGGACCTTGTAGCTTCTCCTAATTTTTTATTAGTTGCTAAACAATATGGGATAGCTCCTTTTGGAGACCTTGATGAAAAAACATTGAAACAATTAAGAGATATAGAATCATTAGGGATAGAATCTGTAGTTCGTGGTCTTCCTGTGCCAACTTTTCCAATATTAGCCCTACCAGTATATGGGTGAACCCCACAACATTTAAAAAACAATTATCTTTTTCTTTATCCATGGAACTTCCAAAAAGATACGATCCACAGAAGGAAGAAGAGAAATGGCTGGAGTACTGGGATGAAGAAGACATTTACAAATTTAATCCGGACAGTAAGGCAGAAGTATATTCTATAGACACCCCCCCTCCTACTTTAAGCGGGAAGATGCACATAGGTCATAGTTTTTCATTTTCTCAACAAGATTTTGTTGCGCGTTTCCAAAGAATGAGGGGAAAAAGCGTTTTCTATCCATTCGGTACAGATGACAATGGACTTGCGACTGAAAGACTGATAGAGAAGATGAAGAAGGTGAGAGGCAAAAACATGAAGAGGAAAGAATTTGTTGACCTCTGCCTGAAAACATTAGAAGAGATAAGGCCGGATTTTATACACGATTGGAAAAGACTGGGGATAAGTGCAGATTATTCCATCTATTATTCAACAATCAATGAACACTGCCAAAAAATTTCCCAAAGATCGTTCATAGACTTATACAAAAAGGAGAGGATATACCGGAAGTACTCTCCGATAATATTTTGTCCGCAATGCCAAACAGCAATAGCACAAGTAGAGATGGAAGACAAGAAAAGTAAGAGTACTTTAAATTACATCAAAGCAAAGATGGATGATTCTTATTTAGTATATGCTACCACAAGACCTGAGGTTTTGTATGGTTGTGTAGGAATGAGCATAAACGAACAAGGAACTTATGTGAAGATAGATGTTTCTGGAGAGATATGGATAACAAGCAAAGATTCTCTTATGCATCTGGGACAACACTTCGAATATACTTTAATTGAAGAATTTAAAGGCAAAGAAATGATCGGGAAGGAAGTAACTATTCCAATATGCGAAAACAAAGTAGCAATAACTCATGACGAAGAAACAAAAACGGAATATGGAACTGGAATAGTTTATTATTGTACATATGGGGGATCGGACTGCATAGAGTGGATGGTAAGACATCCAGGAACAGAAGCCATAAACGTTATGGGGCTAGATGGGAAGTACAATGAAAAATCCGGAAAATACAAAGTGATGAGAAGTGAAGAAGCAAGAAAACAATCAATAGCAGATTTAGAAGAACAAGGACATCTTATCCTTAAAGATCAGATAGAACACATGATCAATGTACATGAAAGATGCGGAACTGATATTGAGTACATAGCAACAGATCAATGGTTCATAAAATACATGGACCTTAAGGAAGATTTTTTAGCATATGGGGGAAAAATAAAGTGGCATCCACATCATATGCGTAATAGGTACGACAATTGGGTCAAGGGACTTAAGTGGGACTGGAATATCTCCAGACAAAGACACTTTGGAGTTCCAATTCCGGTATGGTACTGTGAAAAGTGTTCAGAAGTAAAAATAGCAGATGTAGAAAGCTTACCCGTAGATCCTCTAACAGAAAAACCGAAAGGCAAGTGTGGTTGTGGACATGACAAATTCATAGGAGAAAAAGATGTTTTGGACACATGGGCAACTTCATCCTTAACTCCAGACATCGCAATAGAACTGTTTAAAGACAAAAAGGTTTTTGAAAAGTTACATCCCATGAACCTTAGGCCACAAGCACATGACATAATCACTTTCTGGCTTTTTAATACAGTAGTCAAAAGTTATTTCCACCACAAAGACATTCCGTGGAAAGACGCAATGATTTCTGGATGGGCACTGGATCCTCACGGAAAAAAAATGAGCAAGAGCAAAGGAAACGTTGTTGATCCAAGAGAGACAATAAAAAAATATTCGGTGGATGCACTAAGGTTCTGGGCAGCAGGAAGTTCGCTTGGAGAAGACTTACCGTTCCAGGAAAAAGATCTAGTAACTGGAATAAAATTTACCAACAAGATATGGAATGCATCCAAATTTACGTTTATGCACCTTGAAAATTATAATCTTGAAAAGCCAAAAAAACTTGAGCTTATAGATAAGTGGATACTCTCAAGATTAAGTAAGGTTATCAAGGAATCAACAGAATATTTTGAGAAGTATGAATATTCTCACACAAAACTAGAAACAGAAAAATTCTTCTGGCAAATATTTTGCGATAACTATCTTGAAATTATCAAGGATAGGGTCTACAATCCTGACAAGAGAGGAGGAGACGCAAGAGTTTCTGCGCAATACACTTTGTACACTTCTTTACTTTCAGTATTGAAATTGATGGCTCCAATCACCCCTTTCATAACGGAAGAACTTTACGGGCACTATTTCAAGGAACACGAAAACGTTAAGAGTATACACAACTCTGAATGGCCATCTCTAGAGATGCAAGATGAAACTGCTGAGAAGGCAGGAGACTTTTTTATTTATGTCCTACAACAAGTTCGAAAAGCAAAATCAGAGAAGAACGTTTCAATGAAAGAACCAGTAAAAAGAATACTTGCAAAAGGAAAAATAAATCCTGAACAGTTCGAAGAAATGAAACAAGACCTTATAGCAACAACAAACGCACAAGAAATCGAGTTTGAAACAATCCCGGAAGATAAAGAGATAGATTATGAAGTAGTTGTTGATTTAGAGTAAATGATTCATTAAGAAAAAATAATTCTAAAACTACCTAATTAAATCAGCAGTACCTGCTCCTATATTCGCGAACAATCCGATCATAACCACAAGTTTGCTAGCCCAAACAGCATCTTGGATCTGTCCTCCAATGACTCCAAAAACAGTAAGAACAATTGCGCTGGTTGCGTACGTAACAATCAACAAAGAAATGACTCTTGCCGGAAACAAAATGAACCTTTTCTCTTCCAAGTGCTGGAATTTAGCGTAATAAAAAAGAAGAATATCGAATAATATTGTTAAACCAATCAAAGCAATTATGTGTAATGCATCCAAATTATTTGCAAGTCTCCAAACCTCTTCGGTAACTACAAATGGAGCAGAAAGAATCATAGCTCCAACAATCTGTTGAGCGACATCCTTGAACTCAAATTTGCTAGGCAAGACTTTTCCTGCAACCCTAGAAAAGATCCCTTCTTTTTTTGACCCTTTCTTCAATTCAACAATACCTTCTTTGATTTCCTCTATATCTTCCTTGATTTCTTCGACATCATCGCCAGTTTCGTCTATTTCTTTTTTTATGTCTTCAACTTCATCTATGATCTTGTCAACGTCTTCTCCTATCTCATCTCTTTCTTCCCCAGCTTCCTTTCGGTCTTTTCTCAAATACTTTAGTTCATCAACTATCTTGCTAAGGTCTTTTTTTAGTTTCTCTTCTCTCTTGTCAGTTTTTTTAGACATTTTAAATTAATAATAAAGAAAAAGAGGTTAAAAGTTATATAAAGTTAACTATCTCCGGTTATAAGCGTAGTGATTCATAACTTCAGGCACCAATTCTGAAGCTTCTTCAATTAGTTTTTTGTATTGTGCGATATATTCTTTCATAAAATCTGAAGTCATTATTCTGCATTTACGAGCCGTGTCAATATAAGCTCCTAACTCAACAAAATTACCCAAGATCTGGTTTGGTTTCATCACGGGTTCGCTTTTATCTTTTCCCATAGAAAGCCAAGATCTAGCAGATTCAAGCAACATTGGAAAGTGGTGCTCTATATGTCTTATCTCAGGTTTGTCGAATTTTCTTATTAATGTAGCTTCTATACTCATTTTAATTCCCTCTCAATTTTTCTTAACCAAAATTCCTTCTTTTGAATCCTCTAACAAATACCCTTTATTTTTTAAATCTTTTCTAATTCCATCTGCTTTCTTGAAATCTTTATCTTTTCTTGCTTGCTCTCTTTCGGCTACAAGCTTTTGAATTTCTTCCGGAACTTTTTCTTCCTCCACACTTTTTAGATTAAGACCCAATACTTTGTCAAATTCATACACTAACTCTAATTTTTCTTTACTTCCAAGTTTTTCATCTCGTAAGACATTCCACAAAACAGACAATGCTTCCGGCATGTTAAGGTCATCATTCACAAATCCAAGAAATTCTTTTTTGTACTCATCTAACGACATGTTATTAGAGTTGTTTCTTCTTTTTAATTCTAAAAGTATATTTTTCAAGCGTTCATGAGCATTTTTCGCACCTTCCAAAACTTTCAAATCAAAATTAAGTTGTTTACGGTAATGTGTATTAAGGCAGAGATACCTGAAATCAATGGCATCAAAACCCAGTTTTTCTAAATCAGAAATTGTGTATAAACCTCCAGTACTCTTGCTTACTTTTTCTCCTTTGAACGTCAAAAATTCTCCGTGCAGCCAATATCTTACCCAAGGTTTTACACCTAGGGCACATTCTGATTGAGCAATTTCATTAGTATGGTGCACTTGTACGTGATCTATACCTCCAGTATGGATATCAAATTCTTTTCCTAGATATTTGGAGGACATAGCCGAACATTCTATGTGCCAGCCTGGAAAACCTATCCCGAAAGGGCTTTTCCATTCTTGCTGCCTTTTTTCATTTTCTGGAGAGAATTTCCACAATGCAAAATCGGTCTTACTCTTCTTTTCTCCTAAATCCACTCTTTTTCCAGCCTTCAATCCAGATTCATTTAACCTTCCCAAAATTCCATAGTCTTTAAATTTTGAAGAATCAAAATAAATCCCATCTGAAGTCTTGTACGTGAAACCTTTTTCCTC
>JADHVG010000008.1 GCA_016784105.1 Candidatus Woesearchaeota archaeon | reverse complement strand
CTATGTTAGTTGACTTAGAATCAATAAAAAAAATAAAATCGTTGGGTCTCAATACATATGAAGTTAAAATCTGGACGGCATTGCTTTCCAGAGGAGTCAGTACTGCCGGCGAACTTAGTGATATTGCTAATGTTCCGAGGTCCAGAAGTTATGATGTTCTTGAGAGTTTAGAGAAAAAAGGTTTTGTGGTTATGAAACTAGGAAAACCTATCAAGTATCTAGCAGTACCACCAAAAGAAGTACTAGAAAGAGTAAAAGGAAAAATAGAAGAAAACACAAAAGAACACCTGGTAGGAATAAACAACCCAGAATTCAACGGGCTTGTGGGGGCCTTACAAGAAACATACGAAAAATCATCAGAAAACATACGAGACACAATAGCAATACTAAAAGGAAGGAAAAACACACAGAAACACATCAACTTCTTAATAAAAGAGTCTAGTGAAAACATAACCTTACCAAAAAACATGTTAGGGGGAGCGAAAGAAGGAATAGAAAACACAAAAACTAAAGTTTTGGCTTTAGAGGAGGGATTAAGGATTTGTCTTGTTGACCAAGATAACACAATATTACTTCCACTTGAAAAGAAGGAAACACATTCCGATTACGACTTTGGGATTTGGATAAAAAACACCAAAGTAACCAAATTCTTTAAACAGTTACTTGCTTCAAACTGAAGAGAGCAAATACGAAAACTATTTATACCCCTTTCTTTCTAATGAGATAAGAAAGAGGTGGTAACATGGTATTAGAAGTTCAGGAGGTCACACTTGCGATCATTGTTGGAACACTAGCCGCAATAGTTTATTCTTTAAGGGTTTTGGTTCTTATGGAGCGAAGAATCGCTAGGATAGAATCCCATGTAGAGAACGTAGTGAATAAAATAATGCGAGAAGAACTAAAAATAGAACGGACACTCAAAAGAAAAAAGAGATAATTTTAGCTTTTAATTTCCATAAAATCACTAGCACAAACCGTTTTTGGAAAAATTTTTTTTGCTTCTTTTTCTAATTGTTTTGTTATTTTGTATCTGGCACTGAAGTGGGTCAAAACAAGTTTTTTTGTTTTTGATAATTTTCCGAGTTCTGCTGCTTGGGTTGAAGTCATATGAAAGTGTTCTTTTGCCTTCTTGATTTCATCTAATCCATATGTAGACTCACAAACCAAAACATCAGAGTTACCACAAAAGGAAACTAGTTTTTCGTTTGGCGCAGTATCACTAATTATGGTTATTTTTTTGCCTTTAATAAGAGAAGATACATCCTTTGAAAGTATTTTTTTGCCTTTCCAAAAAATATTTTTACCAAGTTGCAACGTCCCGATACGGGGACCGAGAGGAATCCCTAACTTTTTGATTTCCTTTAACTTGATTTTTCTTTTGTCCTTTTCAGTTATACTATAGCCCAAACAAGAAACATTGTGTTTTAGCTGCACACACTTAAAACAATATTTTTCATTTTCAAGAAACTTTCCGGATGAAATTTCCTTTACAACCATTTTCATATTTTTATTTCCAAAAATCCCAAAAACCTTCTTTATGTTTTTTTTGGTGCCTATTGGACCGTAAATTTCTAGTGTTTCATTATACTCTGAAGCACCCATACTTTGTATTAGGCCGGGAAGCCCAAGAACGTGATCTCCGTGCCAGTGACTTATCAATATCTTTTTTATTTTTGAAAATTTTACTCCTGCGAGTTTTAGCTGTCTTTGAGTCCCCTCACCACAATCTACTAAGACATCTTCGGTTCCCAATCTAATCAAAATCCCACTGTGGTTTCTTTCCTTGGTCGGTACCATGGCAGAAGTGCCCAAAAACACAATATCCATAGAAAAGAAGGAAAAAACACGAGAATTTAATATTTTTGTTATAAAACAAATAAGCAATAGTTTTTTAAGCGTTGATACAAATCTGAATGGGATGGCGAAAGCAAAAAGAAAGGCAAAAAAGAAAGCAATAACCAAATCTATCCCAAAGATCAAAAAAGGACCGGATAAGGAAAAAATAAAGGCCGAATTTTTGTTAGATAAAGTTCTAACAGAAAATTCCAACGAATCACAGGAATTATACACCCAAAGCAGATACGGAACCCCTTTAGAATCTGGAAGACTCCAACTGAGTATGGTTGAAGGATTGTACCTAATAGAAAAATCGAAAATAGAAGTATATAAGACCAAAACCAAAAAACTAAAAGTCGAAGAATATGTCAGAAAAGCAAGAAGACAAGACAAAAATTTTTGGACGAGATATTGTGTGTATAAGGATATAAGAAACAGAGGATATATCATCAAGACGGCTCTCAAGTTCGGAGCTGATTTTAGGGTGTATGATCGGGGAGTTAAACCCGGAGAAGATCATGCCCGTTGGATAATTTACCCAGTCTCAGAAGATAAATCACTTACGTGGTATGAATTCGCCGCAAAAAACAGAGTTGCCCATTCAACAAGGAAACGAGTTCTGATAGGGGTTGTAGATGAGGAAAATGACGTCTCTTATTGGGAAGTAAGATGGATGAGACCCTAACAAAAAATATATAAAAAAATATTACTTTTTCTAAGATTATGGGGATTAATGAAGAAATTCTTGCTATTGTTAAGGAAAGGGGCCCGGTTTTACCTGCACAAATATCTGGGAACGTAAATGAAAGTGTTCTGATGACTTCTGCGCGGCTATCGGAACTTCTATCAAACAAACAAATAAAAATTTCTTATCTAAAAGTTGGAGGGAGCCCACTTTACTACTTTTCCGGACAAGAAAACAAATTACAAGAACACTCTGATAATTTGGAAGACAAAGAAAAAGAAGCATACACCCTACTTAAAGACAAAAAAATCCTGAGAGATAGGGAACAAGAACCTGCAATCAGAGTAGCTTTAAGGCAAATAAAAGATTTTGCTATTCCGCTGCAAGTAGAATATCAGGGAAACACAGAGATATTTTGGAAATGGTACCTTACCCCTCCAGAAGAGACCCAACAATCGATTAAAGACACCCTTTCTGGAAAACTAATCGCAGAAGACAAATTAGAAAAAGAAAAAATAGAAATACCCAAAGAAGCAGCAGAGAAAAAGAAAGAAAAACCACAAAAAAAACTTGAAGAAAAACGAGCAGAAACAAAAAAATCAGAAAATAAAGAACCAAAAATACAAAAAGGATATTTTATATTGGAAGTAATGTCGTTCTTTAATCAAAACAATATATCCATTTTAGAAGAAAAAGATGTCAAAAAAAATTCAGAAACAAATTATGTTTTGGAAGTAGACACACCAATAGGAAAAACAAAATATTTTTGCAAAGCAAGGAAAAAAAAGAAGATAAGTGATGCAGACCTAAGCACCGCATTTGTACAGGCACAAGCCAGAAATTTACCCTTGCTTTTTCTTACGGATGGAGAACTCACAAAAAAAGCGAAAGAGGCACTTGAGAACGAACTTCAAAACATAAATTTCAAGAACATCTAAAATGGGAGTTGCGTTTAAAGATTTAATAATTTCCAAAGAAATTTCTCTGGAAGAGTTGAACGGAAAAATTATATTTCTTGATGCCTTTAACATATTGTATCAGTTCCTCACCACCATTAGGGGCAGGGATGGCAGTTTGTTGACAGATTCAAAGGGAAATGTGACTTCACACCTAACTGGCCTTTTTTCAAGAACTGCTAATTTATTGCAAAAGGGGATAAAACCCGTTTTTGTGTTTGATGGAGAAGCCCCAGAATTGAAAAAAAGAACAAGAGAAAATAGAGTAGAAATTAAGCAAGAAGCCGAAAGAAGATTTCTAGAAGCAAAAAAACATGAAAATTTGGCAGACATGAAAAAATACGCTTCAAGAACAACAAAACTTAATTATCAACTCATTGACGAATCAAAACAACTCATAAAAAATTTTGGAATTCCGATAGTTCAGGCACCCTCGGAAGGAGAGGCACAAGCATCTTATATGGCACAAAAACTGGAAGGGTATGCGGTAGGAAGTCAAGACTTTGATGCGTTGATTCACGGAGCCCCAAAACTCATAAGGAATCTTTCTGTTACCGGAAAAAGAAAAAAAACACGAACATTTGGATATGAAACAATAACTCCAGAAATAATAGAACTTTCTGATAATCTAAACAATCTAGGAATTGATCAAAATCAACTTATTTGCTTGGCTATGCTTATAGGCACAGATTACAATCCAAAAGGAATCAAAGGAATAGGCCCAAAAAATGCCCTGAAATTAGTAAAACAACACGGAAACGATTTTGATTCATTATTCAAGGAAGTTAAGTGGACCGAACATTTTGATTTTTCCTGGGAAACAGTCTACTATTTAATCAAAAAAATACCTACCACGGACAGCTATGAACTAGAATGGCAAGAAATAGATGAAGAAGCAATCAAGGAATTTCTTGTTGAAAGACACGATTTTTCGCTGGAGAGAGTTGAGACAACACTACAAAAATTAAGAAAAGAAAAAAAAGAGAAAAATCAAAAATCTCTTATGGATTTTTAAGATGGGAAACAAACTTAAAGATATCCTTGTAGGAAAAGTAACAAAAAAAGAAATTGGGCTGATACCTAATTCTTTTGATGTCATAGGACAGATAATGGTTTTTTCAAATTTCCCAGAAGAATTAAAGAAAAAAGAAAAAATAATCGGAAAGGGAATATTAGAACACCACAAAAACATTATTTCTGTTTTCAAAAAATCAGAAAACTATTCTGGAAAATATAGGACTCCAAAACTTGCTTTATTGGCAGGAATCAATAGCAAGGAAACCGAACATAAAGAGAACAACACAAGAATAAAATTGAATGTTGAAAAAGTATATTTTTCTGTTAGACTTTCCACAGAACGCAAAAGAATTTTTGAACAAGTAAAAAAAAATGAAGAAATTTTGGCAATGTTCTCTGGTTGCGGAGTTTATCCTTTAACTATTGTAAAAA
This sequence comes from Candidatus Woesearchaeota archaeon, assembly GCA_016784105.1. GTDB lineage: Archaea > Nanobdellota > Nanobdellia > Woesearchaeales > GW2011-AR4 > JADHVG01. The sequence continues at coordinate 30,183 of JADHVG010000008.1, read as the reverse complement.
ATTCTGATGCAAAAAAAATAATAGGGATAGAAGCAAATCCTACCGGTCATAAATTTGCATTGGAAAATCTAAAAATAAATAAAATAGAAGATAAAATTAAGTTATATAAAGGAGATGTAAGAAAAATCCTTCCAGACATAACCAAAAAATTTGATAGGATACTGATGCCATTACCCAAAGGAGCAGAAAGATTCTTGGATATAACTCTTAAGAAAATAAAAGAAAAAGGGACCATCCACTTGTATACGTTTTCAGAGGAAGGAAAATTTGATGACACCAAGAAGAACATCAGAGAAGAGTGCAAAAAACAAGGGAAAAAATGCAGGATATTAAAGATAGTTAAGTGCGGACATTATTCTCCAGGAACATTTAGAGTATGTGTTGATTTTAGAGTCTCTAGTTTATAACCGTTAAGGCAATTTTCCTTTCTTCTTCTGAGAGTTTTTTTACTTCCAAATTTTTATCTATTAGGTTACCCTCTTTTAGAATTTCTATCATTGATTTTTTTCCTAGATTCTTTTTGTGTTTTGAATGGAGTTCCATTTCTTGTATGTACTCTTCAGTTATTTTTCGCATATTCTCTTCAGTCTCATTCATCGTCTTGAGTAGATATTTAACATCTTTATTTCCGTAGTTTGATTTTGTGATTAAACAATCATCTTCCTCTATTTTATCTTCTTGTTGTACAGTTATTTTGATACCCTTTTTTGTTTCCTTAAACCAAAAAGGATACAATTGACACATCTTAGGCCTGTCTTCAAAAATTCGACATCCCTGTTTCCCAAGAAAAAAACATTTATTTTGGCCGTTCATCAAAATTATTTTTTCATTATATTCCATCAGTTCTGAATGTCTATCATCCAAATCTTCATCTTCTTCCAATTCATCATCATCGACTTCCGTGAACCTACAAAATTCTTCAGGATTGAGTTTTGTTTTGTTAACAATCTTGGCAACATCAGAAAGAGTCATCCAAAACCCAGGATCTTTACCTATAAACGGAGAAATACAACAACTGGTACACCCAATAGCCCCTTTAGCACACGTTGCACAAATACTTTCTGACATTTTTTATTTGTAAATTATTTTATTAATAAGTTTTTTCATGTTAGAAAAATGCACGCTCCTCAGTTACTTCCGCATGTCATCGGGTTCCCTCCAAGGGTGTTCACACAGTCATTGCGTACAAGGTAAGATAACAAAAAACACTTTTAAGACTTTCCCTTCAAAATTAAAGATTCTAACACTTTTTGTTTTTCAGAAGCATATGAAAATTCAAGTTTGTTATAGAATGTTACTAAGTTTTCTTTTCCAGTTATGTAAAATCTCCCACAAAATTCCCTATTTTTTTGTTTTCTTAGTTGAATATGTGAAGTGTTTATGTCAAAATGATTTAGCATAGTTCGAATTTGGTTCAAAAATAGAAGCAAATCAGGAACGAATTTTTTGTTTTTGGATAACACAAATTGAATTCTCCACTTATTTTTGATTGGTTTAGAACCTTCATTCCCATAAATTACTGATAAAAAAGTTCTTTTTATGGGATCTGAACCATGATAGATCCAACTCGGAATCGTGAATGGTTGACACACTTTATTACCTCTCGGAACACCCAAAGAATGAAAGTATGTTGCTAATTTTTTGTTACAAACTGTCAAAGTATAACAAGAAGAAGTAGGTTTAATAGAAACCCTTTCTTTCGGAAAAAATAATAAAAAATTTGTTTTGAATAATTTTGCATCTGATTTTTGATTAAAATAATAACGAATTTGTAATAAATTATTTTTTATGTGCCCATCACACATAAGGAAGCCAACATTTAAAGCTACAAAGGAGCTAATATCATCACTTAATTCCTTATTATCTGTACGTAATTTTCCAAATCTGTTTTTTGTTAGAAGTTTCAGAATGTTTTCTTTATCCTCAAAATCATAAGGCAGCAAATAATTTTTATATAAAGCATCCAATTCTATTTTATTACTTAGAGAATAAAGATGCCCATCTTTTAATTGTGTCTTTGTCCTTATAATTTTGCTTCTATTGTACAACCTAGATATAATTGTGCTGGCTCTCAAGGGTTCTATTTTGTTATCGTATTTAGAATTATAGAGTTGACAGATTTTTCTTAAATTAAATACCTGATTTGGAGACGATTCTATAATTTCCCATATCTTTTTAGCTTTTGAATCATCTATACTCAATTTTTGATTATTGTTTTTTGAATGCATTTTAAATCAAACCATGACGAGGTTTAAAATAGTCAAAACTATCAAAAATTAGAGAATCAAAACTTATAAAGCTGACGTGCAAATGTCCAGTGGGTTGTGAGAAAACTTCGTATAACTAATTTTAAACGAACATTATGTAGGAATGTTGCTTTAGCGGACGTTTAAAATGTGTTAGGAGAAGTTTTCGAAGAGCACATTTTATTCTAAGAATTAACCAAACATATTCAAATAATCATTCCCTTCAGAAGCTTCTTCTCTCTTCACTTTTTCTATGGCTTTCTTGAAATCATTACGGAATATTTTTGTTCGGTTATCACGTATTGCGAAATATCCTGCTTCCGTACACACCGCTCTGATTTCTGCCCCAGAAAAATCTTCCATTTCAGAAGACAAATTTTCAAGATTAATACTTTTGTCAAGACTCATATTTTTAGAGTGTATTTTTAAGATGTCCAACCTACCCTTACCTTTTGGCAAAGGAATTTGAAGTAACCTATCCAAACGTCCAGGTCGGATTATAGCAGGATCCAAAATATCTTTTCTGTTTGTAGCGCCAATCACTTTTACGTTATCTAATGGAGAGAAACCATCAATTTCTGCAAGAAGTTGCATGAAAGTCCTATTTACTTCACGTTCACCAGAAGTTCCAACTTCAACACGTCTCGCTGCCAAGGAATCAAGTTCATCAATAAATATGATAGAAGGAGACTTTTTCCTTGCGAGCTCAAAAATTTCCTTCACCATTTTTGCACCTTCACCAATGAATTTTTGAACAAGTTCAGATCCAACAACCTGAATAAAAGTGGAGTTTGTGGAACTAGCCACGGCTTTAGCAAGTAAAGTTTTACCGGTTCCAGGAGGACCATATAGCAATACTCCTTTCGGAGGACTGATTCCCACTTTTTTGAAAAGTTTGGGTTTTTTTAATGGAAGTTCAACAACCTCCTGGATTTCATTAATCTGATCTTCAAGACCCCCTATAGCTTTCCAAGCGATATTCGGTTTTTCTACAATCACAAAACTATCTATATCGAATTTTTTAGTTATTGGAATTTTTCTTATTACTGTAAGGTTTTTTTGATCCGTAAGAACAACATCCCCAGAAGAAATTTTCCCACAGTCATCAGAAACGTTAACATAAAACTTATTCCCGTTTGGAAGCCTAATAACAACCTCTTTCTCAAAAACACTAGAAACTTCAGCAACCATCAAAGGAGGGGCTTTAAAACGGTCAAGCTCTTCTTTGAGTTTATTTAGTGTTTCCTTAAGAATCTTGTTTTCCTCATTTATGGTTCCAGAGTCTACACTATAGCTATATATTACACTATCAAGAACATTTTTTTCTTTAGTGGTCATGTTTTTAGTAAGGTTTTATGTTATAAATATCTTTCCCTAAGAGGATTAAGCAACAAAATTTCCTTTTTTTAGTATCCAGTGTTCGTTTCCTTTTTGATCTATTCCATAAACATCCAGCTTTTGTCTTGGAGCATCAAAAACTATGTCCATATGATACTCTGTTGAACGGTCTTCTTCGTATCCAGATCCTAGAGCTATGTGCATCATTCTTGCAATCTTCTCATTTACGATAAGATAATCACACAATTTTGCTTTAGGGTGAGTGTTTATCGCAAATTCTCCTATGTTGTCGAAATTTTTCTCTTTCATTTCTATGATTTCTTTTGGTAGAGATTCATGTTTTTTGGATTCCATAAGAAGCTTCCAAGATTCTTCTTTTTTCTTATTGAATTTTTGCAATGTTTCTTTTGGGGCTGCTATAACCTTGTAATCATTTCCAGTACATTCAACCACAAACGGATCTTCAGGAGAAAGAGGATAACTTTGATCTATGGCAATAACAACATCCCCCACAAAAGTACCTTTAACAGATTCAGGAGTAACAAAAGCTTCCCCTCCAGGAATGTTGCCCATACAACCAGCAACTATCCCAGTCATATCAAAATATTCTTTGTTGATTTTTTCACGTACATCAGTATCAGAACGTTTTACCCATCTCCTTTTCCCGTTTTTTTGAACTAAATTAACTTCAAGATTTGTTGTGTGTTTTTCTTTGATATTGCTTTTTACAAAAATCTTATCGCATTTATCCATAACACCCTTTACTTTTTGATTTCTTTCTCTTATATCGGCCCAATCCACAAGATTTGTATCAATAAAAATATCTATGGGCAAGGTTTCCGTGAACGCAACCCTTGATTGTGGTTTTCTATCATCAAGTCGTGTTTGTGGGAAGAAATCAAATTTGTAGATGAATTGTCCCGGAGAATTCCACCTAGTTTTTTTATTTTTTGACGGATAACCGATTTTCTCGCCAAAAGCATGCTTGCCAGGATAGCCTTTCCCGGATATGAAGAATGTGGCATCAGCCGGTTTTAATCTTTCTAGGTTTAGTTTTTTTGAAAGATTGTTGAAAGTTGAGAAAGGCTCTTCATCTATGTCCTTTTCTAGTTCACAACCCAACAGGACAGTCCTTAATTCAGATATCCTATCTGAGGGAAGCATCATAGAACCTTTTTTTGTGGAAGCAGTTAAGATAACTTTGCCGTTACAAGACTCAGACATCCCCCAGATAATTTGGTAAGAATCCAAATAGTGTTTCAGCGGATGACCAAGCATCTTGTCTATGTTTATGAGCTCAAAACCTATTCCTACACGCTCCTCATTTTTTATATTGTACACTTCATCCCACAAAATTTTCCCTGTTTCTTTTAGTTTTGCAGTTTTGTATTCAACAAGCCAGGAATCTTTGAACTCTAAATTATTAAAACCAGCACTACTTGCATTTAGAACAAGGTCTGGTTTTCTAAAAATATTCTCAAAATCAGAAATCTTATTTTTCACTTTTTCTATAAACTTGCTTAGTTCTGGAGCTTTACCATCTTCAAGGTTTTCATACTCTTCCCAAACAGTTTCAAGAACTTCTATGGGGGTTTTATCTTCCCCATAACCCACAGCTGTTACTTCACAAGAAAGTTCGTGAAGAGCTCTGGATAATGGCGCAATTGAAAAAAAAGCTTTCTTATTGTCTTTAGGAAAAGTTATCAACACAACTTTATTTTTAACATTTATTTTTTCTTTATAGTAAGACACACATTCTTGGAACGTTTTTTCATCATATTTCATGTTATACCTCTACAAAACAATCAATTCTTTTGTGACTTTGGTCAAGATTACTGGTTTTTTGTCGAATACAATAGAATCTTCTATCCTTATTCCAAATCTTCTTGGGTAATAAATTCCGGGTTCTATCGTAAAGAAAACATTATTTTTTATTTTGTCTTTTGAATTTAAGGTTAGGTTAGGGAGTTCATGGATTTCTGCACCAATCCCATGCCCTAGGCCATGAGTAAAGTACATTGCATCTTTTCCAAGCGAATCAACAACAGATTGATAGATGTTTCCACAAACAGAACCATTTTCTATTTTGTTAATCGAAGATTCTTGAATTTGTAACAGTTTATGATATTTTTCCTTTTCTTGTTTTGATATTTTGTTTATTCCTACGGTTCTAGTCACATCGGAACAGTAACCTTTGTATTTAACTCCAAAATCCAGGACACATAAACCTTGGTTTAATCTTACATTTTTAGGTTCATAATGGGGCATGCTGCCATTTTTCCCTGAGGCGATGATCGGAGGGAAAGAAAGTTCTAATCCTTGTTTGAAAGTTTCATTTCTTAAGAAAGAAGCAACATCACTTTCTTTCTTGAAATCTTTAAAATTGTTTAAACAACTTTTTAGGATTTTAGAAGCGTAATCACAAGATTTTTTGAGATATTTCGATTCTTTCTTTGTTTTCTCTATTCTGAGTTCCCTACATTTTTGGGAAATGTCCAGTGTCTTGCACTTTTTGAACGTTTTCCTGAAATTTTTGTACGCGGCCAAAGTAAAAGCAGAAGTATCTATCCCTATAACTTCCTTTTTTCCTTTAATGTTTTCATATACAGAGTCAAAAAATCTTTTTTTCTCTAATTTTTTTACATTCTTTATCGTGCCTTTTTTTGCTCTTTCAAATTCCATTTCAGGAACTATCAAGAAAGGATCATTATTCTTAGGTATAACCAGGCACCCAACCCCAGAATATTGGGTAAAATAATAGAAGTTAGGGTTTACGTCCATCCCTACGTTATATAGCAAAGCGAAATCTGTTTTTTTTGCTTGCAAGAAATTTTGTAATGCTTTTATTTTCATGAAAAAGCAAGATTAATAAATGAGATATAAATCTTTCCAAAGATGAAAAAATATAAACTTTCTAATGGGATAACAATCATATTTGAAAAAAACCAATCTAGCTCGGTTTGTGTAGAAGTAATGGTTAAAACCGGGTCAAATGATGAAACCGCTAAGGAAGCCGGAATCTCACATTATCTTGAACATATGTTATTTGAAGGAACCCAGAAAAGGGCAAACAGCCGGGAGATTGCCAATGAAATCGAAAAGTACGGGGCAGAATTTAATGCATATACTACTGGAGACAGGACCGCATACTATATTAAGATAATAAACAAAAAATTCGATAAGGCACTAGAAATATTATCAGATATGTTTCTTCATTCTGTTTTTAATGAAAAAATCATGGAAAAAGAGAAGAAAGTCATCTTAAAAGAAATTAACATGGTCACTGATGATCCAAGGCAGCATCAATGGATATTACTCCAACAACAGTTATTTTCTAAACATCCCGCAAAAAATCCCACATACGGAACAAAAGAAACAGTCAAGAATGTTTCCAGAAAAATGCTCTTGGATTATTACAAAAAAAACTATTGTGCTAACAATATCGTTATTTCTGTTGTGGGAAACGTTTCAGGTGTCAACAAGAAAATATTCAAGTACTTTGGAGCACTAAAAAAACAAAAACTTTCTAGGATGAAGAGACCCAAAGAACCTTCTCAAAGAAAATCTAAAAGATATTTTGAGAAAAGAGACATACAAAATTCTTACATGATCTTAGGTTATAAAACAGTTTCAAGACTAAATAAGGAAAGTTACGTTCTTGATGTAATAAATGGCATTCTTGGCAGGGGCCAAAGTGGATGGATGTTTAACGAGATAAGAAACAAAAGAGGTCTTGCTTATCAAGTGGGGATACATGCAGAACACGAAAAAGACTGTGGATTTTTTACTGTTTACTGTGGTTTAGATAAGAGCAAGATTCCTGAAGCAAAAAAATTAATATTTGAACAATTCGACAAGTTAAACCGGTTAACAAAAACAGAACTAGCAGAAGCAAAAAACTATGTAGAAGGAAATTCCACCTTGCAAATGGAAGACAACTTTCAAAAAGCAGATTCTCTTGCGTACTGGGAAACAATAAAAGACGCAAAAATATCCGATAAGTACATTAAGAACATAAGAAAAGTTTCTCTTGATGATATAAGAAAAGTTTCAAAGAAATATTTGAATGATAAATATGTTTTAGTCTCTATAGAACAAAAATAATCAACAAGAATATTTTGTCAAAGAATTCCTTCCCACTCCTCCACTAAAAACAATTTCTTTTTTACAATCATCTAAAGCAAGGTCTATCTCAGAAGAATTTATTCTATGCCTAAAATCAGTTAAATATTCTTTTTCTAACAAGATTTCGTGATAATAATAATAACATCTGCTTTTTTGTTTGTATTTAGAAAGAAAAAAATACATTTCTGGAGGAAAACCAAAGAAAACTGAATTTTCTTGCACCCCATAGTAAAAATCAAGTCTCGGTTGGTAGACATTAGATTTTATGATGCGGCATTCTTTGTCTAAATCAACATTCTTCAACAAAAAAACATTTCTTTTGCTTCTGGAGAATTAGAATTGTTTAGTTCATAAGAAAGTGAAGGAGAAGAGACATAAACAACAAAAAACAAAATAAAAACAAACAACACACTTAAAAAATTAGGATACGGTTTTCTTCTAAACCGGAGTCTACCAATAACCCAAAAAATAAAGAGATAAGACAAAATAATTTCACAGATGAAATAATTTACACTATACCTAAACGCAGCCTCCATACCCTGAAAATGGAATGCCACTTGTGATAAAAAATAAACCAAAAAGTAAAAACAGAAAAAATAAGCGAAATTGGAAAACTTGTTTGGAATGTATCCTTTAAACAAAAACCAAACCAAATTGACAATTAGGATAAAAGAAAAGAACAAACTGATATAGAAAAAAAGAGATACAAAACCATTTTCCAACAACAAATTTTCATCAGCCCCTAAGTTATTTTCTAATAAATATTGGATGTTAATGATTAAGGAAACAAATCCATAGTTATCAAGTTCCCTCCCCTGAATAAAGTTTACATCAACCAAATCCTTTCCTGAAAAGTCACTAACGATAACAGACATAAAAACGAAGACCAAAAAGAAAAAAGCCCCAGTAATAAGTTTCTTTTCAGATTTGTTGTTTCCGTTGGTATACAGGAAAATGTTAAAAAAAGCAAGGTATGGGAGTCCAAACAAGAAAGCTAGTTCTGTGCGATACAATGTAGCTAAAACTAAGCAAACAATTGACAAAATAAGAAAATCGTTTCTTCTATTTTTTGAATACTTCAACAAAAATAAGATAGAAGTATGGACAAAAAAAGCAGCCATAACCCCATATTCTATTGAAGATAAGCTTTTTTGGATCCATAATGAAGAAACAAAAGAAGCCAAAACAAAAAAACCAATCCAATTTTTTTTGAAAACCTCTCTTGAGATAAGAAAAACAATAATCAAGATAAAAACGGAAAAGATTTTATTTATAGTCAAAACAACTAGGGGAGTTATCGGCATCTGGAAAATTGCACCCAAAACCGAATAAAACATGAAAGAGTACGTTCTTATTGTTCCAGGAAAATTTTCTTTAATATTGTCTAAAAATATGTTTCCCATAATTTCTGGAAACACCGAAAATCTACCATTAAAATTTCCCTTTAACACATAAAAAACAAAAAACACTGAAAAAACAGCAACAACAATAAAAGAGTACAAATCTTTTTTATCGTAATTTTTGATGTTCTTACACATATTTTTTACTTGTTGAAAAATTAAAAAAATGAAAACACAAAATGCACAGACAAAAACTAAGGAGAGCAGAAAAAAATAGAAATCGCTTTTTACTATCACAGTTCCTAAACTACTGAACAAAAAAATAAGCAGGATAGATACAAAAAAGAATAAGGGAAGTCTTAATTTATTAAAGACAAAAAATATTTTTTTATTCATGAATCTTAGTTATCTTGTCACTTTAAAAGACATTATTTCTTCTTTTAATTTTTTAGCTTCCTTGTTGTTCTCCAATTTTTTCCTGATAGGTTCTATCAATCGGTTTAAGTATTGGGAAGTTGAAATTTTAAGATCCATCGGATGCAGTTCTTTTTTTTGGAAAGCGGTTTCTAAGTCTTTATAATTGTCAAATTCCAGATTTCCACCAAATTTTTTAGGTCTTTCTATCTTAATAGTTTCGAACTTTTCGAACAAAATGTATTTGTTATACTCTAAAATAGGATTTTCTTCTATAATTCCTTCTGGGCAATAAGCTTTTTTGATTTTCTTCTTTATTGTTTCTTCATCATCATCCATGAAGATTGCGCTATCAGGGTTAGATTTAGACATCTTCATCTCTCTGGCTCTATCTTCCACATTATCCGTTTTTGGAGGTTCTCCAAGACCCATAAGCATGTGATGGCTGATTATGATTGGTTTATAATAACCTAGTTTTTCTCCTACTTCCCTGGCAAGAACATTAACCTTTCTTTGATCCATACCTAGTTGTGTTATTTTTGCATTAAGATAGAAAATGTCCGCGCATTGCATACAAGGATAAAAAATTTGAGAAGCTTGCAACGAATCACTTTCACTCCTGCCCATGATTTGTGAACATCTGGTGATTCTTTTTACAGTATTAGTTCTTGCAATATTCATCACAATCTTCCAATATTCAGGATCTTTCATGGCATCATTCGCCCAGACAAATTCCACATTCTTTAAATCCATATCACAAGCTTTCCAAACCTCAATTAGGTATTTTCCGACTTTTTGGATGTGTTCTAAGTTACCTTCCATCTTGTTGTTAGCCCAAGCATGCCAATCCGCAACCCAAAACTTGAACTTGATTCCTGCTTTCGTAAGTTTGTTAACATTAATTGCTCTAAGAAGACCCTGTGCGATATGAATATTAGTTCCACTAGGCTCAAAACCATCATAAGCTATAATCTCCCCTCCCTTTTCCAGAAGTTCCTTAAGCTCATCTTCCTTAACTACTTCCTTACCAACTTCCTTAATTAAATTAATACGTTCTTCAACATTCATGATAAGAAATAAATCAGAATTATATTTAAATGTTTATGTCCAGCGGAAAAACTTCGTATAACGTACTTCGCTAAGCGACTTTAGCTTGTCTGGTAGGCATCCCGACAGACGAGACTTTTTCTGAAAGAAAAAGTTGGAGGAGTACCGCAGGGGCTTTGATGCCCCGAGGAACGGACCCGTATAAGGTGTGTTACCTGCAGCGAGGCTTTGATGCCGAGCGGATGTTTTTATTTGCCGAAACTTCTAGCAAAACCGTCTTTATTTGATAACCACTTCTAAATAGTAAATAATAGAAAGTTTTATAAATGAATTTGAATAAACTAACTGAATGTCAGAATTATCCAAGGAGCAAAAGTTTGCCAATGATGTAAAATCTTGGCATGGTATATTAGGAAAATCTACTGATGAAAGGCAGAGAGATAATGCTGCGAACAAATTTTATACTGTTGTAAGATCAATTCTAACTTCTGGATCAGTGCCACCTGGACTTGAGCATCCGGTACGACATTATCATTTTATTGATGAAGCAATAGGGGTCGTAGGGGATTATTTTGGAGATGATAGTCAGCGACAGGCTGAGTTAAGAGAACTTTTTGAGGCAGCACAGCCAGTAGAATTAGATCAGTATGGAGGATTTGCGGTTGTTAAACATGTTCATGGAGCGTTGAGCGATAGGAGACTTGCAGAATGGAAATCTGGGGGAATAGAAGGAAAACTTATTGTTCCATCACGAGATGATTTTCCATTAGCTGAACAGTTCAGAGCAGATAATTTTGGTGATTCAGCAGCACTTTACTTATGCGATAATGCTCAGAACGAATTTGGAAAATTAAGAGCTCATTACAGAGATGTTGCACTTATTCGTGCTCCAACCGAGTAGATTTCTAAATAAAGTTTGTTTAATGTTTCACATTAAACGAAAGGTTTTGCGTTAAGAAGTTGAGAGAACCTAAGTAGTAGTCAGTTTTTTAAATAATTGAATCTTCCATTATCCAATGAATGAACTAGATTTTTTTAAATTTGGAATTATTTTATTGTTTATATTAAGTCTAGTTCCAATAAAAAAATCAGAATTTGGGTTAATTAAAAGGATCTTCTGGTTCATCGTTGGATTACTTAACATAATCCCCTCTGAAATAAATATCTATGAGGCATTAGTGGCCCATACTAAGGAAAATCTAGTTCCAAACTCATTATGGTATGCTGAAACCAATTTTCTTATTGATTTATTTTATGTTTTGATTCCATTGGCAACGATATATGCTTTTTACGAAGTGATAAGATATGGGTATAGATATGATGTTTTTGGATTACGCCAATTGGTAGATCGGATTGAAGATTATTTTAATACTTTATTTGGAAGATAATTTTTATTATTGACTATTCATATTACTTTAATTATTCTCAGAAGATAACTTATTTGAGCTTTGATGTGAGACTAGTTATCATTCGAGATGCGCGACAGCGCGGCAAATAAAAACTCACAGGTAACTATCCTTAAGCGAACTTTTACTTGTAAAAGTTATGAAATGTACGTTTAAGGAGTGTTAGGAGAAGTGCACTGGACATCCTCGCATAATGTTTTTAAATTGAGTTTGATTAGTTCTGGTTATGAAGATTTCTGTTACTATGCTGAGTTCTTACTTGTATTGTTCTAGAAAATTGTTTTTAGAAAAAGTTCTAAAGCTTAGAGAACCGTTAAAAGATAGTTTAGTTTTAGGAACGGTTCGGCATGAGATTTACGATAAGATAAATTCTGGTGAAGAAGCTTTGGTGAGTTTGATAACGGATAAAGACCATCTAAAAGAATTGTACAAAAAATCATATCTACAAAAAACCAGAGAAGTAATAATAAAGAATAAAGCGAACATAACTAAAGTAAAATTAGACCTAAGTGGGGTTTTTCAAAAGACCTGGCCTTACATGGAACGTGAAGCAGTTGAAAGAGCAGAAAACATCAGAAAATTCATAGAAAAAAATAATTTGTACGGAAAAGAGTTATGGGAAAAACTTACCCCAAAAATAATTTCTGAATTAAGAGTTTCATCAGACAGCTTAGACCTTCGGGGGATAGTGGATAGGATAGAGGTCTATGAAGAAGAGTATGTTCCCATTGAGATGAAAACAGGGAAAGCACCAAGAGAAGGAACGTGGGAAGGTCATAGAATACAAACAGCAGCGTATGCTTTACTATTAGAAGAAAAATTTGATACAAAAATTAAGGAGGCTTTTGTACAGTACTTAGATATCAACGAAAAAAGACATATCACAATAAATCCTTTCATGAAGGAAGAAATAATTGAACTTGTAAAGAAGGTGCAAGAACTTTTAGTAAAAACTTACCTTCCTGCTTATTGTGGGAGTGAAGCAAAATGCACAAAATGCGGCTTAAGAGACAAGTGCTATGATGAAGAAACTCTCCAAAAATTGATGAAAGAAGAACAAAAAACGTCAAAACAAAACATTTAAATATAAATTATAGTTTAGATATACTATCAGCGAGGAATCATTATGTCAGAAGAAGACAAGAAATTCTCAAAACAATTAATCGGAAAAACGGTTGTGAGCAAAACCGGAAAACGCTTCGGAGAAGTCGGAGACTTAATCTTTGAGACAAGATCAGGGGAACTAATACATTTAGTATTACATAATCCCACTTCTTACACAGCAAAATTAGAATTAGAAAAGGACAAGCAAGGACACATTCTTATTCCATTCTCAGCAGTCATCGCCATAGGAGATTTCATGGTTGTGGCTGAAGAAGACATAATCTAAAGTTATTTAAATTAAACTTTCATTCTTTTTCTTATGGAAAGTACAATCTGGACTGAGAAGTACAGGCCTAAAAGTTTCTCTGAGGTTAAAGGCCAAAAGGAAATAGTGAGAAGAGTAAAGGCTTTTGTTGAACAAAAAAACATGCCTCATCTGATGTTTGCCGGTCCAGCAGGCGTTGGAAAAAGCACTTTATCTTTGGTCATAGCGAGAAACCTGTTTAAGGATTCTTGGCATCAAAATTTCATGGAACTAAATGCCTCTGATGAGCGCGGAATAGATGTGATAAGGAATAAAGTAAAAGATTTTGCGAGAACAAGAGCGATAGGAGATGTGCCTTTTAAAGTCATTTTTTTGGATGAATGCGATGCGTTAACAAGAGAAGCTCAACAATCCTTAAGAAGGACAATGGAGAATTACACCAGTACTTGCAGGTTCATCCTGAGCTGCAATTATTCTTCCAAAATCATAGATCCTATCCAAAGCCGATGTGCAGTTTTTAGGTTTAAGCCACTAGGAAAAAAGGAAATATTTGCTATAATAGAAAAAATCGAGAGAGATGAGAATTTAAAGATAAATGATAAGGCAAAAGAAGCATTGTTCATAATCAGCCAAGGCGACGCAAGAAAATTAGAGAACATATTGCAAAGCTCTGCCGCAATAGAGGACAACATAACTGAAGACACAATCTATTCGATGGCCGCGGTAGCAAAACCTAAAGAAGTTGACGAAGTGCTAAAATTAGCAATAGAAAATAAGTTCATAGAAGCGAGAACAAAATTATTGGATGTAATGTTAAATTATGGTCTTTCCGGAACAGACATCATAAAACAAGTACAACAAGAAATATTAAATCTGGAGATAGGACATAAAAACCAGATGCTTCTCATGGAAAAATGCGGAGAAATAGAATTTAGGTTAACAGAAGGAAGTGATGAATTCATACAACTAGAAGCATTATTAAGCCAATTTTGTTTGTACGGAAAAAATTAAGAATCAACTATGTGCTTTACCAATATCTTTTTCTCTTCATTATCAAGATAATTGAAGTCAGCCGTTATTTCTACATTAGTCTCAAAATCAGTCCTTCCCGGATCAAGTTCTTGAGTGCAAGTAACGGTTCTCTTACCTTCTACCAAATTAACGTACCCAGAGGAACCTCCACTTAGACCAACACATCTCAATTCTGGAAGGCCAGTTTCTACAGTCACTAAAACCCTATCCCGCTTTTCCCTTCTCTCTCTTGGGTCAGAAGGACAGGAAGCGGGAGGACTAGTACTATCTCCTTCCTTGTAAACTTCACCAGTACCTGAACTAGAAACATCAAAACTAAAACTTATTTTGTCCTTTCCAGCTACTGTTTGTCTAAATGAACTTAGCTTAACAGGACTACCAGAGCTGTGCAGAGTTTTGCTTCCAGTAGGGTCACAAACAGCATTATTAGGGTTTATTAAATCTCTAAGAACGCATAATTGTGAAAGAGCTTTAGTTTGGTACTTATAGCAAACATTTGCACGGAAAGTAAATTCTGTGTTTCCGGTAACACTACGTTCGTAATTAAAGAAACCTTCATCACTTGGAAAAGCGAGGAATGTTTGTACAGAATCAATAACATTGCCTTCAGAATCACGCCTTCTAGGGCTAGGATCATCTTCTGGTCTTTTATCTCTTAGTTCATCTTCGTTAGCACCGAAGTCTGAAGCCAAAAATCCGATTAAATCTATGCGGACTTCATCCCGCTTAAGATCATATTCCCCTTTATTTTCTAGAGAAACAACAGTTTGAAAATCAAAAGTTCCTTTATCAGTAACTTCTTCTGGAGGTTCCCCTTTAAGGAAATCTATCTTTAGCCCGTCGCTACCACCAAGAAAAGCAGACTTGGGAGCGGAACCAGAACCTTCTGGACTTCCAGAACCTCCTGATTCACAACCAGCAATAACAAGCAAAGAAATAATGCCAAAAATCAAAAATGAATATCTTTTCATAGTAATACCTTTTTATAAAACTACAATTTGAATTATTTTATTTAAAGCTTTCTGTTGAAACACGAAAACAAAATCTTTTTAAACATGAAATTTAATAAGTGAGTTATGAAGAGAAGTGGTCTCGTAGATAGCTTGTTTGTTACGATAGTAGCGTCACTGATTCTCATAGTCATGGGGCTCATATACCTCATATTAACATTGTGGATAGTAAAATTCTCTTCTGCTTTTATGGGGCTTTCCCCGGACAGCAATTATGTAATCATTTCTGCTTCTATAATAGTGTCAGGAATCATGATTGGTTCAGCCATCAAGAATGGATAGTAAAGTATTAATAATCCTCAAAAATATAGATTCTAATGGTTTACATTTCTCAAGATCCAATAAATAATGTAATCATAGGGATAATTGCGGTAATTTTTCTTGTTTACTTATCCGATAGAGTAATAGGGAAATCCATCAAAATAAGCAACAAATTAGGAATTTCTCAAATATTTATCGGATTAACAATCATTTCTATAGGAACAAGCTTACCGGAAATAACAACTCATGTTGTTGCAAGTTTAGACATAGTAAGAGGAAACATAGATTCTTTCATAGCATCTTCTACAGTAATAGGCACAAACATCGGCTCAGATATTGTTCAACAAAATTTTATCATAGGCCTAGTAGGACTTCTCGCAATATTACATGGACACAAAATCCACATGAAAAGAAGTTTTCTGAAAAAAGATTTTTTGCTGATGATTGTGGCTGCTGTCTTATTATTGCTTTTTTCAATAGACGCTTTCATAAGCAGGGTTGAAGGAGCCGTCCTGTTTTTTGGATACATACTCTATTTGTGGTACCTGTGGCTGGAAGAAAAGAAACCAGAGAAAAAAATCAACAAGATAGAGCTTGATGGGAACGATAAAAAAGAGATAATAGTAGATGTTGTTCACATTCTGGTTGGATTTATAGTAATAATTCTGAGTGCAGAATACATATTGAGAGTAACAGAATTTTTTGTGATTGAATATGGGGTTGGAGGGTCATTAATAGGAATTCTCGTTGTGGGAATAGCTACCGCGCTTCCAGAATTAACAACTTCGGTAACAGCAATCATGAAAGGAGCAACCTCGATATCCATTGGAACTCTGATTGGAAGCAACATCACAAATCCGATGTTTGCTCTAGGATTGGGAGCCATGATCTCAACTTATGAAGTTCCAAAACCAATAATTGTTTTTGATCTTCCAGTTAAAATCATAACAGCAATCATCATAATGGGGTTTTTTTGGACCAGCCAGCGATTATCAAAAAAAGAATCACTAATCCTCATCAGTATGTATTTAATTTATATTCTGGCCAGAATAAAGTTTTTTGCAGTAGATGCATAAAAAAAAAGAAAATTACTCTTGAGATTCTTCTTCATCCGAAGAACTTGGAAGAGCACTTTTACTTATTATCATGATGTCTCCGATGGACTTCACAAGCTGATGCGGCACAATAACTCCTTTAGCAGATCCTAAAACCTTATTCAGGAAAGAAGTTTTTGTTGCTCTAACACGCCACCCAAAAACCTTGTTTTGAGTAAGAATAGACTCCTCAACGTCACCAAAATACTCTCCAACATCAGTAAAAACTTTCATATCATATGTTTCTGAAATACGTTTCATCTTAAGCATTCAACATCACCTTTTTAGTTATGACTTAAATGTACTCACCAAATATATAAAATCTTCGATTTTGAATTAGTTTTTTAAACAAAGAACAATTATTGGAGCATATGAAATACAATAACCTTACAATAATAGGCACATCTCACATAGCAAAACAAAGTCTCGAAGAAGTGCAAAAAGAGATAGAAGAAAATAAACCAGATATAGTTGCAGTAGAATTAGACCGGAGAAGGCTTTATGCGCTATTTCAAAAGAAACAGAATAAAGTAAGCATTTACGACATAAAACACATAGGGGTAAAAGGATTCTTATTCTCACTTTTTGGAGCGTGGGCATCAAAAAAACTTGGAAAATTAGTGGGGGTAAGTCCCGGATCCGAGATGAAAAAAGCCATACAGCTAGCAAGAAAACACAAGATGAAAATAGCTTTAATAGACCAAGACATAGAAATAACACTAAAACGGTTTTCCAAGATGTTAACTTGGAAAGAGAAATGGAACTTTTTAGCAGATATAATAAAAGCAATCTTTAAGAGAGAAAAAGCAATAGATTTTGACCTCACAAAAGTTCCAGAAAAAAAATTAATTAAGAAACTTATAGGGAAAGTTAAGGAAAGATACCCAAACGTATACAAAGTGCTCATAGAGGAAAGAAATCAGGTGATGGCAAAGAATCTAAAAAATATAATGGAACAAAACCCAGAAAAGAAGATAGTCGCAGTTATGGGAGCAGGACACGAAGAAGAAATAATAAAGATGATAGAAAAAGACAATATTTCTTATTCTTTCTCAGTAAGATAAGTAAATATTTAAATATCACAAAACAAGAATCATTAATATGGGAATGATTGTAGATTTAATAGACAAAATAAAAAGATACTATTCTTTCTCTCCTTCAGAGCTAAGAGGATTAGCAATTTCTACAATAGTTATAGCATTCATCATCTCATTTAAGGACTGGGGAACAGAAGAGGTAAACCTTGCAATAGGATTTTTTAATTTCTTGCAAGCGATGCTGATAGTTGCAGTTTCTATCTGGGTCCATGTATCCGTTCAAAGAGTATGGGCATTAGGAACAGGATACAAGCTGGAATGGAAAATGTGGAACATAGGAATATTCTTAGGATTAATATTCGTTTTTTTAAGCAATGGAAACTTGTGGTTAATACTCCCAGGAGGGTTTATAGTGCATCATATGGGAGGGCATAGATTAGGCTGGTTTAGGTACGGAATAAATTTTTATTCTCTTGGAATTATTGCGGTCATGGGATGCGTAGGGAGTATATTGTTAGCAATTCTCTTCAAGACAATAGGAGGGGTTGTGCTTAGTGCTTTTATTCAGAAAGCAATACTTTTCAATCTGGCTTATGCATTATTCAGCATGCTCCCAATACCCCCTCTGGATGGGAGCAGAATATTCTTTGGAGGAAGAATGCTTTACGCTTTCTCGGTAGCGGGAATAGTTACAATATCGATTCTTCTTACAATGAAGATAAGTATATTAATAGCAATCTTATTATCATTGGTAATAGCGTTTGTGCTGTGGATATTATACTACATATTTTTTGAACAACACACCTGGGCGGGAGCATAAAATGACAGACTTTTTTTTCAAAAACTGGGCAGAATTCTTCTTTTTTGTACTCATGGTACTAGGTTTTGTTATGGCAATATCCTCTCCAAGTGCTTTTATCAGTTATATTGTTATTTTCCTCAGCGGTATGATCGGAGGAAGAATCTTATATGACCGAAAAAAGAAACTAACGTTCCCGTATTACATAATAATCATAGGGTTTTTGATAGGATTTCTTTTAGGAAATTTTTACGGAAGCAAAAAAATCATCTTAATACTGTTCATACTAGGGATATTGTTCAGCTATCATCTACACAACAAAGGTTATTTGAAAGATGTATTGTATTAGTAGGATTTCTGGGTATTCCCTTGAGAAGTTTTGGTTCTCAGGAGAGATTCAAATTATCCCGAGTATTTCTTTTTTAGTATAGTTCCAGACAATAAAGAAATATTTATATATTCTCTAAAAATTCTTCATTCCATGGGAAAAGGTTTGGAATTATTACTGCACGCAACACTTCCAGGGTATACCTCTATTCAAACGGTCAATGCTTTTCTTAAAAATGAGGCAGGTTATGAGGATGGATATTCTTCGGGTTCGATTACGAGCATTCCTCTTTTTTTGGCAGCAGGAGCTTTTGATATGGCAAAAGCAATCCCTTATGTTGCTCTCACTCAAGAAATAATTTCTAAATACAACTTCTAATCCCTACAGTTAGAGAGTCTAAGAATCCCCCTAACCTGCATTGTTTTCTTGATTGTCAATACAACTTCAACATCATATTAATCACTATCTATATAAATGAAATTGCATTCTTTTTTTCTATGGTGAATATAAAGAATTTTACTCCAAGGTTATATCAGGAAACGATCATGAATTCCTGCTCAAAAGGAAACTGTCTGGTGATCTTACCAACAGGTCTTGGAAAAACAAAAACTGCTATCTTATCAATAGCCCAGCGCCTTAAACAATATCCGAATTCTAAAGCACTTTTCATGACAGTAACAAAACCCTTAGCAGAACAAATTTATGAGGAAGTAAAAGACTGTCTGGAAATAGATGAAGGAGATGTAGCTCTGTTTACAGGAACAGTAAGTCCAAAAAAAAGAGAAGAGATGTGGCAGAAAAGCAAGGTTATAGTAAGTACTCCCCAATGCATTGAAAACGATATAATAAACAAAAGGATAAATTTTGAGGATACTTCTTTACTGATAACAGATGAAGCACACAATGCAGTGAAAGATTATGCGTACACATGGGTCGCAAAGCAATACAACACAATTTCTAGGTTTCCCAGAATAATTGGGTTAACAGCAAGCCCAGGATCAGACATGGAAAAAATTCAGGAAGTTTGCAAGAACTTGTACATAGAAGAGATTGAGATAAGGACTGATAAAGACGAAGATGTAAAGCCGTACGTGCACGAGATAGATGTTAAATGGGTGGAAGTGCATTTACCTCCTGTGTTTAACGAAGTAAAGAAATACATTAAAGATTTCTTGAAAGACCGTTTCCAGAAACTAAAAGATTTAGGGATACTAAAAAAGCAGAATGTAGATTATGTAAGTAAAACAGAGCTTTTACAGTTACAAGGACAATTACGAGGAAGAGCATCAACAGGAGAAAAAGATTTTTCTATATGGAACGGAATTTCAATTTTAGCAGAAATAATGAAAGTATCACATGCCCTCGAATTACTTGAAACACAAGGGATAATACCTCTATACAGATACATGGAGAAAATGAATGCTGATGCAAGAACCACAAAAACAAAAGCAGTTAGGAACTTAGTTGCAGACACAAACTTTCGATCTGCACTTGTGAAAGTTTCCAGCTTATATGAAGAAGAAGTAGAACATCCAAAACTGGTAGAGCTCCAAAGAATAATAGAAAATGAACAGAAGCTGAATAAAGAAAGCAAAACCATAGTATTCAGTCAATATCGAGAAAGTGCAAGTGACATAACAAAAAAACTGAATCAGATTTCTGGAATAGAAGCGAAACTTTTTGTCGGACAGCTCAAAAAAAATGAAATGGGTATGAGTCAAAAAGAACAAAAAAAAGTTTTGGATGAATTTAGACAAGGAGAATTTAATGTTTTGGTGGCAACCTCAATAGCGGAACAAGGTTTAGACATACCTCAAGTAGATGCGGTAGTGTTCTATGAACCTATTCCTTCAGCTATCAGACAAATACAACGTCGTGGAAGAACAGGAAGACATGGTGAAGGCAAGGTCATGATACTAATGACAAAAAATACGATGGATGAAGGCTATAGATGGTCCGCACACCACAAAGAAAAAAAGATGTACCGGAACCTCGAAAACTTGAAAGGAAAACTTGTTTTTTCACAACAACCCAAAAAAAAACTCACAAGTTACATCAAGGAAGAAGACAAGATAAAAATATTTGCCGATCATCGAGAGAAAAGCTCAGGAGTCATAAAGAGACTCATAGAAAACGGGATAAACCTAAAGATGGATGCTCTAATCTCTGCAGACTACATTCTAAGTTCAAGAGTCGGAGTGGAGTACAAGACCGTGGACGATTTTGTTCAAAGTATAATAGACGGCAGATTGCTAGAACAAATAAGGTCATTAAAAAATAATTTTGAAAGACCGCTGTTGATAATAGAAGGCATAGAGGACATTTATTCTATCCGAAACGTGCATGCTAACGCTATCCGCGGAATGCTGGCTGCTATCACAGTAAGTTATGGAGTTCCGATATTAGATTCAAAGAATTTTAGGGATACTGCATTATTGCTTGAAACGATTGCAAGACGGGAACAAGAAGAAACCGGAAAAGATTTTCAACAACACACAAATAAAAAATCATTGAGTATAAGAGATCAACAAGAGTATATAGTGAGTTCTTTACCGGGAGTCGGCTCCGGATTAGCCAGACCATTACTTAAAGAATTTGGCAGCGTGAAAAAAGTGATGAACGCAGACTCTAAAGAACTGGAAAAAGTAGAAAAGATAGGAAAGAAAAAATCTGAGAAGATAAGAGAAATATTAGATAGAGAATATCAAACATTAGAATAAAATGAAAATAGCAGCTGCTCAAATAAAAGTAACAAAGAAAACAGAAGAAAATCTAGAACAAATTCTAAAATATATCAAAAAAGCAGTTACTCAGAAAGTTGACATAATATGTTTTCCAGAAGTCTCAT
This sequence comes from Candidatus Woesearchaeota archaeon, assembly GCA_016784105.1. GTDB lineage: Archaea > Nanobdellota > Nanobdellia > Woesearchaeales > GW2011-AR4 > JADHVG01. The sequence goes on along the minus strand of JADHVG010000008.1, from coordinate 8,489 downwards.
TAATACATTCTAAAAATAAAAAAGTAATAGAGAAAATTCCCTTTGAAATTTGTTTGGAAAAAATAAAGAATTCTTGCAAACAAAATAAAATACACTGTATATTTGGAACGGCGACACTGGAGAATAACAAAATATACAATACTGCTTTTTTTATTGATGATAAAGGCAAGGTGTTGTACAAGTACAAGAAAAATAACTTATGGAAATCAGAAAGAAAAGAAATTGTGAATGGAAGGAAAAATAAGGTTATAAATACCAAGTTTGGAAAAATAGGAATAATAATCTGCTGGGACATAGCATACCCAGAATATGTAAAAGATCTAGGAAAGAAAGGAGCATGGATAATATTTTGTCCTAGCTATGTTCTTAATTACAAAAGAGAGCTTCAAAGTTACGAAGTTTTAGGCTTGGCAAGATCATTCGAGAACAGTTGTTATTTTGTTTACAATGATGCTTACGCAAAAGACACGGTTTCTTACAGTTATATCTGCAGTCCTTCAAAAATAATAAGCAAAATAAGAAACAAAGAAGGAATGATAACAGCAAATTTAGACAAAAAGAAAATGTTGAATTTGAAAAAGTATTATGGGCTTGTTAAAACTTCATAGCCCTTAATCTTCTAGTTCTTTCCTTAAAATTGGGATGAGTAGAAAGCAAATTAACCATTCCTCTTCCGGAAAAAGGGTTGGATATGAACATGTGAGCAGTTGCTTTATTTCCTATTCGCATTGGATGAACTTTAGCACTCTGATGCAATTTTTCTAGTGCACTAGCTAAACTTTCCCCGTTCTTAACTAAATCTGCTCCAGTAGCATCTGCAATGTATTCTCGTGATCTGGAAATCGCAAGTTGAATTATTGTTGCAACAAAAGGAGTCACTACAGCTAACATTAACATCTGCGCCATGTTGCCCCTATCTCTTCCTAGGAATGCGGACCACATTGCCATGCTCCCAACATAAGATATGACTCCAGCAATGGTCCCAGCAACACTAGAAATTAAGATATCTCTGTTTTTTATGTGTGCAACCTCATGAGCCATAACTCCCTTTAATTCATCATGATTCAAAATGTTTAGAATGCCCTCGGTTGCGGCCACTGCTGCGTGTTCAGGATTACGACCAGTGGCAAACGCATTAGCGTTCTGATCAGGAATAATATAAACCTTAGGCATTGGAAGTTTTGCAATCTCAATAACTTCCTTTACAATTTTGTACAATTGATGATTAGTATCTTTAACCTCGGAAGCCCGATACATTCTCAGAACTATCTTGTCAGAAAACCAATAACTTCCAAAGTTCATCACAATTGCAAAAATCCCAGCTATTAATAACCCTCCAGATCCTCCCAGAAGTTGGCCTACCCACAACAATAAAGCTGTTAAGGAAGCCAATAACATTACTGTTTTTAATTGATTTATCATAATAATCATGAAGAAGTAAAGAATATCAGTTTAAAAATTTAATGCTTAATATCACTTTATTCTTCCTTTAATTAATCTAGGAACAACAGAAGGATCTGCGAGAGTGGTAGTGTTGCCAACATCTTTCTTGCCTTCAGCAATAGCTTTTAGAATTCTTCTCATTATCTTTCCGGAACGGGTTTTTGGTAGGAAGTCGGTGAATTGAATTCTTTCTGGTTTTGCGATGTGACCCATTTCTTTAGCAACATGCGCAACAATATTTTTCCTGGTTTTTTCGGTTCCTTTAGTTCCTTTTTTTAGTGTAACGAAAGCGTAGATTGACCAGCCTTTTATTTTGTGAGGGATAGGAACAACTGCTGCTTCCGCAACATCCTTATAACTTACAAGATGACTTTCTACTTCCGCGGTTCCTATTCTATGCCCAGATACCTTGATGACATCATCGTTTCTGCCCATGACCCAAAAATAACCATCTCTATCATATCTTGCACTGTCTCCAGCGAGGTAAATGTGTTCATATTTTCCAAAATAAGTTTCCTTGTATCGTTGAGGATCTCCCCAAACAGTTCTTAACATTCCTGGCCAAGGTTTTTTGATAACTAAATTACCTCCTTCGTTCGCTTTTGCCTCAGAACCATCTTCCTTTAAGATAGCCGGAACAATTCCCGGGAAGGGCAATGTAGCGGAACCAGGTTTCGTGGGAGTTGCTCCAGGAAGAGGAGTTATCATTATTCCTCCAGTCTCGGTCTGCCACCACGTATCAACAATAGGACATTTTTCTTTACCGATAATTTTATGGTACCAGATCCAAGCTTCTGGATTAATCGGTTCACCAACCGTACCTAAAAGCCGCAAACTTTTTAGATTGCATTTCTTAGGCCACTCATCTCCTAAACGCATTAAAGCACGAACAGCAGTAGGAGCAGTATAGAAAACAGACACTTTGTGTTTTTCTACAATCTTCCAAAACCGGTCTGGACTAGGATAGGTAGGAACTCCTTCAAACATCAATGTGGTGGATGAATTTGCAAGAGGGCCATAAACAATGTAGCTATGCCCGGTTATCCAGCCTATATCTGCGGTGCACCAATAAACATCGTTGTCTTTAGCATCAAATACCCATTTGAAAGTTTGATAAACGTATAATAAATAACCGGCTTGCGTATGTAAAACTCCTTTAGGTTTTCCGGTTGTTCCAGAAGTATATAAAATAAAAAGTGAGTCCTCGGAATGCATACTTTCTGCTGGGCAAGTATCTTCTATATTGTCTTTAGAAATTTCATCATGCCACCACAGATCCCTTTTCTTTTTCATGGTAACTTTGTTTTTGCATCTTTTGACAACAACAACTTTCTCAACCGACTTATTTTTTTTGATGGCTAGATCGACATTTACCTTAAGAGGAATTATTTTGCCGGCACGAAAAGTTCCATCTGCAGTTATCACGAGTTTGGCTTCACAATCATCAATTCTATCTTTGAGGGAATCAGAACTAAATCCCCCAAAGACTATGGAATGTATCGCTCCAATCCTAGCGCATGCAAGCATCGCAATAGCGAGTTCAGGGACCATGGGCATGTAGATACAAACTCTATCACCTCTTTTCAGCCCATGGCCCTTGAGAACATTAGAGAACTTACATACCTCTGCAAGCAGTTCAGAATAGGTATAGCGTTTTACCTCTCCATCCTCGGCTTCCCAAATCAGTGCCAACTTATTTCCTTTACCAGCATTGACATGCCTATCTAAGCAGTTATAAGAAATGTTTAGTTCTCCGCCTTCAAACCACTTAAAGAAACCGTGATCATTCCTAAGAATAGTATGCCATTTTTTGAACCAATGCAATTGCTTTGCCTTTTCAGCCCAAAACTTTTCAGGATGTTCTATAGATTTCTTGTAAATCTTTTTGTATTCTTTTAAGCTTTTAACATGAGCATCAGAGCTAAACTCAGCAGTAGGATTGAAAACACGATCCTCTTTTAGAATTGAAGTTATACTATCATCAGACATACTATCCCTCTTTTTTTTAAGATTAAATTTACTTTTTATTTAAACCTTTCCAATAGAAAAATTATCTTTTTTCTACCTTATACCCGCACTTTGAACATTTCCAAAGTTCAAAGACATCAGTCTTAAATGAGAATGGCAAAAGAGTACCTTCATCACATTCATGACACTTCGGGAAAAAATTTTCTGTCATAACAATCACCTAACTTATTTTATATCTCAATATTGCTCCAATACCACCAAGACCATTAAGCTTTTTACCAGCTTCATGTTCGGAGCTTACAATTATCACATTTCCTTTACTACTATCAGCATTTTTTATCATAGTTTCTATTTCTTCATAGACATTTTCTTCGCGTTTTTTTTGTATGAATTCATCAGTTAATAATAAAGTTCTTACAGCACCAGCCCCAACAGCATTTTTTGTTTCTTCAAGACCGTAAGAAGCAAGATTATTTTTTGAAATTTCTTCAAGAAGCTCTTCAACATGCCTCATTTCCTTAGAAATTCGATCCTGCTTCAGTGCTTCACTGGTTTCAGGTCTTCTAAGAACTTCATTGATTCCGTTTTCTCCAACATCAGAACATGTTGCTAGAAGTATTTTTTTCTTTAGATCTTGATTATTTAATTCTTTCATAAGGTCTTCTTTCCAGAATGCAGGACTTGCGAGAATTATCTTATTTAATCCATGTCTTTTATCATATTCTTCCAGCTGCTTTATGATATCCTTGTAGAATTTGCTTTCAATCTTTTCCAAATCTGCTTTTTTGGTAACATTCCCTTTTATAGATGATAGAATGTCAAAACCATATTTTTTTATCAGAGCAAAATAAGCTTCTTCACGGTCATGCACACAAACAAGAATTTTTGATTTTGTTTCAGCACTCGCTTCCTTTATCTTTTCTATTTGATAATGCAACCAATTTTCTTTTTGTATCTTAATTATAGTATTTTCCTCTACATTAAAAGTGTGATAAGAACCCAGAGCAATATCTTCAGGAGCTTCTGTTACCGTACCGGAAATTCTCAAAACATTAGAATGCTTGCTGAACTCCAACTTTTCTACTTTTATCTTAAGAAAAACCGGTTTTTTTACTATCGTTTGCTTGCGCTCACCTTCCTTACCAATCTTTATTTTCCTGAAGGTTTTTCCACTAACTATATCATTTGTATCGATAAGTTGGTTTAAGTACCAAAGATCATCCAAATTTTCTATCTTCAACTTTACAGGTTTTTTGAAGTCAGAACTTATCAATTTCATATAGTAATACCTTATTTTTTCAAATATTTTTTATTCTTTTTAAATTAATGTTAATTCAAAACATTTAAATATTAAACTATTCATTTTCTACACAAAGGTAGATAAAAATTTTTAAAAAGGTGATATGTTGAAAAAAGCCCAAGGAGGCACAAATGCCGCTGTTTTGATAGCGGTAATCGCAGCACTAATCCTTCTATACATAGTTTTTCTTCCGGATGCGGAAAGAGAAGCATTACTGGAAAATAAGACCGTAGATAGATCTTCCGATGGAGATGGAACGGATGTACTTCTCAGAGAATTTCCAGAAAGACTAGACACGGTTGAAGAAATAGAAGATAAAGATATTCCTAACGTGCTCCTATTTGAGACAACAAACGCAAAAGAACTGGAAAATATCAACCCATTCATTGTAAGAAAAGGATGGTTCGATGAAAAAACAAAAGAAACAGAATTTGCTATAGAAAATTTAGACAATACGGATAACGTGATCTTATCATTCAAGGCAAAAGAACACAAAGGAACACTCACAATAACACTAAATAACGAAATTATCTATGAAAATGACCTAGAATCCCAAACCGTAGCTCCAATAACCTTAAAGAAAAATTTGCTTAGGGAAGAAAACAAATTAATTTTCTCAGTATCACCAGTAGGGATGAAATTCTGGAGAACCAACGAGTACAGTTTGGAAGATGTTAAAGTTATAGGGGACATAACCGATAAGACCAAACAGGAAAGCAAGAATGTGTTCACATTAACCTCAACAGACCTATTTAACATAGAAGAAGCAAACTTAAGATTTGTTCCTTACTGCGGAAATGTGGAAGATGTTGGAACACTGGATATAACATTAAATAGCCGGAACTTATTTTCAGCAGTCCCAGTTTGCGAAGATGCGTACAAACAAGCAATACCATTAGGAATGCTTAACTCAGGAGAGAACAACATAGTGTTAAGGACAAATAAAGGAAGCTACTCTGTTGAACAAATAAGAGTTACTTTCAAAGAAGAAGATGTGAAGACAAATGTGTACTTCTTTGAAATCAATGACACCACGCTTGAAGACATCGAAAGTGGAGCTGAAGACGTAATACTCAAAATGGAATTTGTGGAAGATAACGACCTAAAAAGAGCAGACATAAACATAAATGACAGATTCATAACTTTAGATGTTGATGAACGCACATTCAGCAAAGACATAACAGATTATATCAAAGAAGGCAACAACTTCATAGAAATAAGACCAAGAACAAGATTAGACATAGTTGAGCTTACGGTTGAGCTTGAAGAATAAATTCATAAATTCAAAAGAGGTGTGATGGGGAATTCTTACTTTAATTATTTATAAAAATGGCTACAAGATGGAAGAAAGAATTAAAGAAAGGAAACATCAGCCAAGCTGATGCGTATAGAATAAAAAATCAATCTGATAGTTCTAAAGGTTCTTTCCAAGATTATGTAAAAAAAGAAAATCAGATTCTCTCGCAAAACAGAGATTCTACTGGGAAACTTGTTGGTGCTATGCGGAAAGGATTTCAAGGTATGGGCGAAGCAACACAAAAAGCAGGTAACGCGGCTAAATCAGGAGCGGGCATGATGGGGGGTCTGGCTGCAGGAGCCTATAGAACAGTAACTTCCAGCGAAAAAACAGGAAGTATCATGATAATATTCTTCCCAGTTCTTCTGTGGATATTAGATTATTATTCTGGAGTAAACGGAATAAGGTGGGATTCCATATTCAACTATGCAGGCCTTGACCTTATAACCCAGATCCTGTCGAAGAGTCCGTTCATACTGGTATTAGTAATATATTTCATAATAAGGAAGCCGAACACAAAAGAAGAATTATCATACTACTTTTTTCTGGTTTTCTTACTAGTAACAATATGGATGTTCGCAAGAACAAACTTCTGGATATTTTATCACTTAATATTTGCTCTGGGAGTTTATGTGTTCTTGCTAAAAGGGTTGGATAGATCTACTGCAATAGATGGAAGACACTGGCTCTTTCTGTTTGTAGTTATTTGGGACATTTTTGCGTTCCCAAGTGCTGCCCTTCTTTCAAGTGCTGCTGGGAATGAAGTTTTGAGTGTCATATCCAACAAACTATTATTTCCGATATGGCTTATCTATTTTTCATCTTTTATTAGGGAAGGTTCAGACAAGAACACCTTATTAATTCTGATCTGGATGTTTTATCTGGGATTTGTCGGATGGCAGATAATTGGAGGGGGAATTTTAGAACAAACAAGTGCAGAGCAGAGAGAAGCGGCACTTGCAGCACCAAAAAAAGTTTTTTCTAACTATGCAAGTTTATGGGGCAAATGGATTTCTGGACAGATTCAATATGCAATAACCGGAAAAGTAGAAGAGAATCAATACGAACCGTTAGGAGTTTATCTTGAAGATGTTAAGTCTGCACAACAGAGGTTCTACACAGATGAACCAGTAGTTGTGTGGGGCAATGTTCGTGCAAGAACACTTGATGATCCTATAAATCTCAAAGTAGGATGTTTTGTTGAGGAAGATGAAAAGAAAACAGAAGCGACAAAGATAGATCCTGACAAAACATTTTCAGTCTTCACTTTTGAAGAACAGGACTTTGCATGTACCTTTAGGGCAAATATCCTAGAATCCGGAAGTAAGACCATAACCACTCATGCAGACTTCAATTTTGAAACATTAGCATTACTAAAAACATATTTTATGGATAGAGAAAGACTGAGGGCTATGACCAGACAAAACCAAGACCCCTTTGAAGAATTTGACATAAAAGACAAGAGTCCTATTGCGATATACACTAATGGTCCTGCAGAAATAGGAATAGAAACAACAAGCCCTTTGATAGGAGTAAGCGATAGTTATCTTGCGCTTCCAAGGATTAGGATGAGTATACAAAACAGGCAAGGATGGGAAGGAAAAATAACAGCACTAAAAGAACTGATATTATTGACTCCAAAAGGTGCAAGCATAGCAAACCCCCAACTCGATTGCAATCAAAAATTCAACAATTACGAGTTAGATGATTGTAAGGAAAAATCATGCAAAGAATTTGTGTTCAATGAATGCAACAAAGTATGCAAAGGACATAAAGAAGGGTCGACAGAATATTTAAGTTGTCAGCAAACATGCAAAGAAGAATCCGAACAATGTCAAGATGAATGCAATGCATTATTCCAAGAAGAAAACCAAGAATATAATGCATACTCTTTAGACATAAAGGCCCTAGAATCAAAGATACAAAAGAAGGAAGATCTTGAAAGATTCACATTCTTTACATGCAGCATTAATCCAAACCCTTCAGAAGTTCTTGGCAACACACCAATCACAACCAAATCATTCAGAGTTAAAGCAAGATATGATTATTCTGTTGAAAAAACGGTCGCTGTAAGAATAGACAAGGTTCCAGGGTTGGATGATGCAACTCAAGAAAGTTCAGGAGGAAGAGCGATTATGGGGTCAACGGAAATGGAGAACAAAATAATTCAAATAGCAAATCAACAGAATTTTGAAAACCCGGTATTATTATTATCTATAGCAAGAGTGGAATCCTCACTTGAACATTGTAAATTACAAGGCTCAAGTTGCGGAACATCAATGTCTTTAAGCGTTAATTGTAATGCTTATGGAAGTTGTGGGCTTATGCAGATAAACAAAGATCCTAAAGCACACCAAGACTTGTTCCAGGCAGGAAGCAAAAGACTGCAAGAATTTGGATGCGCATCTGGAGAAACAGCTTATGACTTGGATTGTAATATAAAGTCTGCTATAGGAATATTGAGACAATACTATAGAAGTT
>JADHVG010000061.1 GCA_016784105.1 Candidatus Woesearchaeota archaeon | reverse complement strand
TCTTGGAAGGCCTGCTTGCTTTACTAAACGCTTAACTTTTTTAACTAGCTTCTCTTTCGTTTTCATGTGGTGGGTACACTCCACCACCCCCTCTTGCACTAGCAAGAGGGTGTTCTACTATTTATTTTGAACGGAACCTATTAGACGTTAAAAGAGAAAAAACTGATATTCTAATAAAAAAACAATAATAAAATAGTTATAACCAACCAAAAGTTAACTTTCGTTTATCTCTTCTACTTTGCCTTTTTCTATCAACAAATTTACTATCTCTGCTGGCAAGTTTGCCATGTCTTCTTCTTCAAAAGGACCGTACTCTTCCAGTTCCGGTCCCACAAATTTAGGGACTGCATTTAAGAATCTTACAAGTTTTGTGCTTTTTTCTTCTTTTGGTTCTTCCTTAACTTCTTCTTTTACTGGTTCTTCAGGTTTCGTTTTATTTTCTAAAACGACGTTTGTTGGAACATCTCCCCTAAGCACATTTTCTATAACTTTGATCCTAAACTCATCTAGAACCTTAACTGATTCATCAAATAATTTTTTTTCATGCTCAAGGAATGTAGAAGTGTCAATAATATTAGATTTTGTTCTGCTCCGCAATAAAGCCATACTCATCAGCTTTTTTTCTCTTCGCTCATATATTTCTTTGACAATTCTTTTAGCGTTTTCTATCTGCGTCTCTGTTTTCTTCCTTTCTTCATCAGAAAAAAGAGCATCTTCCTTCAACATAACCGATTTTTTCTCATTAATGTAACTAATAAACTGTTCAAAGAAGTTAGGATCTACTTTTTGTACTTCCGTACTATCCCTCTCCCTTTTTAGAATTTCAAAAAGTGTTTCATACGTTACATTAATCTCTTTATTAATTTCTTCAGATTCCATTCCCACTCCCCGTTAACAAAAATCAACAGACATTTATATAATTTCCCTTTTCCTTAAATTATGGCAGAACTTGTTTTTGAGGATCTCTCATTTGAAGATAATGGAGATAGCATAAGAATAAATTTCATGAACATTTTTTATACTGATGTCCCCAGAGAAGAAATTGAGAAAATAGGTCCTTTTAAGGTTGAAAGGAAGAAAATAATTTTCTCGAAAGCAACTGAAAGCAAAGCAAGAAGAAAATTCAACCAGCTCCTAGCTAAATCATTCACCTTATTAAAAAACAAGATAGCCCAAAAAAATTCGTTTTACATCCATAAAAATTCAGGTATTCCTTTACTAGGTACTAACTATTTTGGTATAATTGATAGGGGAAGTAACATAATTGAGATAAAACCTTTAACAAGCTGCAATCTGGGATGTATTTTTTGTTCTGTTGATGAGGGGCCTACATCCCGTAGAAAAATGGATTTTGTGGTTGAAAAAGACTATATATTTCAAGAATTCAAGAAACTGGTTGAGTTCAAGAATGTTGAGGGTATAGATGCCCACATAAACTCGCAAGGAGAACCTTTACTCTATGCAGATATTGTACCATTAGTTAAGGATATTGCTAAAATCAAACAAGTAAGCATGATTTCTATTGATACTAACGGGACTTTGTTAAGTAAAAAAATGGTTGATGATCTTGCTGGTGCTGGCCTTACCAGAATAAATTTGTCATTACATTCTTTGGATCAGGAGCTTGCTGATAGGCTATATGGTTCTAAGTATCCTTTAAAACACGTATTAGCTATGGCTAGGTACATCCCTCAAACTAAGATGGACCTTATTTTAACTCCTGTTTTCCTTCCCGGCTATAATGATGATGAACTAGTAAAGTTAGCCAAATTCGCTAAAGAAATAGGTGCTGGTAAGAACGGTCCTGCTATAGGGATCCAAAACTTTTTGCCTTACAGATTTGGTCGTAATCCTGTTAAGCCCATGGATTTAGACAAATTCTTCGTTAAACTTAAGGATTTAGAAAAAGAGCATGATTTAAAGCTTATTTGGGGAGAAAAAGACTTTAAGGTTGTAAAGTGTGAAGAGTACCCTAAACCTTTCAAAAGAGGACAAACTGTGGAAGTTAAACTAGCTTTTCCTGGACGTTTAAACAATGAGATGATGGGTGTTGCTGAAGATAGATTGATAGCTATTCCTAGCTGTTATCAAAAAGAAGGTTCTGTTAAAGTTAGAATTAAGCGAACAAAGCACAACATTTTCATTGGAGAACTGTTGAATTAAGCAGTTTCCCATTCTTTATCTTCCTTATTATCCCACAATTCCTTCATTTTTTCTTTTTGAATTATTTTTAAGAAGTTCATTTTATAACCATTAAATCGTGTAAGTCCATAAGAATTAATAAAAAAAAAGATAAAAAAAAGAAAGAATAAAAGGCGTTAGCCTTATTCTTAAGCTGTTTCGTCAGTGGTTTCGTCAGCTACTTCTTCCATAGCTTCTTCTTCCATAGCTTCTTCTTCCATAGCTTCTTCTTCCATAGCTTCTTCAACAACTGGTTCACTTGGTTGAGCAACGTTTAATACGTTGTTAACGCTTCTAACTTCAACCTTGTCACCTGTTAGATCTGAAGCGTAGTCTCCGTAGTTAGCTACAATTGCTGCTGCATTTCTTGTATCAGCTGCACTGTATCCTGCTACTAGCATAGCCACGTTTCCGTCACCAACATCGAACATCTGTAGGTTTCCTACTCCTGGTTCAAATCCTGCTGTACAATCAGCTGGGTTGCCCATAACGGTTGCCGAAGCTGCGTTAGCACAAGGTCCTCCAACTAAGATGCTGTTAACAGCATTGATGTTCGAAACTTCTGAAGCTAATTTGGTTGCTCCAACATCTATCCTCTGAACAGTTACCGCTCCACCACTGCTAGCTGCAGTTGAGGTAAAGCTTGCTCCTTCTCCAGTCACATAAACTAGAGGATAGCTCTGGCTCTTCGGATGACTTATGAAGACTTCCTGCGGGCTGTTTGTAGGAGCATAGTTCCTAACATAAGTTCCATACGAAGTGTAGACGTAAGAGTTGTCGTCATCATCATCAGGAGTCCTGAAGTTCAGGGTGTTTCCTGTTGACTTAGCCGCTCTCACTTCTCCACTTGAAGAAGTTATGTTAAATCCGATGTCTGTTGGTACCAAAGTATCATAGTCATCAGAGTTTGGTGTGTCCACATCAACAACAACGTGGTCTGTTCCGTTCCTGATAGCAATACTAGCTCCAGATTTAGTGTTCAGAGTTACTGAAGCAGCATCTATATCATTGTCTCCCTCTGCATCCACATAGATGGTAAAATCGTTTGCTTTTGTAGAAGACCCATTATAAACCCTAAATGTTCCCCCTCCAAGCTTGATTTGAGCCATTTCAGTCACAGTAATGTTCGCATCACCACCAGCAGCAAGAGTTATTTCTCCGCTTCCTAAAACTGAACCCACGGACAGACTTCTCTCAATCCTATCTCCACTTCCTAATTCATCAAACTTGATGATCGGGTTGTCAGCGGATAACTTATCGGATCCTCTGTATCTTAAACCGAAACTTTTTCTGTCTCCGTTTGCGATACTTCCACTGGTATCTGTAACGATAAAGTAATCATCTTTACCAATGGACTTGTTCTCAGCAACAACTAAGTCATCGTTTGTGTCTCCAAACTTAAGAGTGCTTCCAGACACTGAGTTTGCAAGTGGCAATGAAACTTTGTTTCCTGCACCATCTACAAATTCTAGTTCATAATCGTCTGAACCTCTTGCAGCAATCTTAATATCTTCTATACCAGAATCACCCATTCCTTTGTACTCGATGTCCCATCCTTTCGTAAAGATTAGGTCTTTTTCATTAAGTTCTGGGTTATCACTCAGCTTTCCACCAGCTGGAATGTAGTAGTCATCATCTGCGCTCATGTTAACAACAATTTTATCAACCTTAAAAGTTGTGTTGTCATCTGAACCTTCGATCCATACATTAGCACCATCGATTGTTTCATCATCTACTTTTAGTTCATTACTACTAGTAGAGTCAGAAGCTTCAATGTCACTATCCCTCATCTCTATTTTTTGAGCTCCTAGGAAGAATTCCACACTTTGCACTCCACCTGCATAGTTTTGGTATAGGATTTCTGAGATACCTACTGTGGTTCCATCAGATAATTTATCTGTGTCTCCATCAACCATATCTCTAGTTCCTTCTCCATTAACTGTTAATTTTGCACTGTCTGCATCAACATACTCTACGGTAGCTTCATAATCTTTACCGTCTATCGTGTATGTTTTTGTTTCTCCAATGCTTAGAGTGTCTCTTACTGCTCCACCCATAAGGATAAGCTTAACTCCGCCTCCAGATGTAGTAAGCCTTCTTGCTTGTACAACAGTATAGTCTTTTCCGCCCATTGAAATAGCAGAATCTTCTATATCTGTCAAGTAAGTTCCTGTTGAGGTAGCCGACCCTGTACTATCATCTACATCGGATTCAAGAGATGTTGTGAATTCCAGTTCATATCTTGCAAGTTGTTTTCCACTTTGGAAATATAAAAAATCTCCAGTGTTATCTTCCCTATCTTCAGTATGGGTAACGTACCCAGTCGTGGTATCCTCAAAATACAATCTTTGCTCATAAGTGGAGTCTCCCTTAGAGTTTGAAACAACTCCATCTGCCAAAGTATTTGCCAATTCCGACTCCGAAATTGAGGATTGAGAACTCATATCAGCGATAGATTCTCTGTTATTTCCAGAAGTTAGATCTTCTGACATTTCTAATTGGTTAGAATCAGATTTTTGTGCTATCCAAGCTTCTCCAGATGCAGAAACTGTGGTTCCTGCGGAATCAGCTGGTTTTGTAGCTGCGAATTGCAGACTTACTGCGATGTCAGAAACTCCGATAACGTCTTCTGCTGCTGCTTTATCTCCAACAACCATAACGCCTGCGAATTTACCGTCTTGTATGTATTGGCTCGGGTACTGGCTCAATTCTGCTGCCATAGCTCCGAAAATGGTAGCTCCTACCATTGATGCTCCTACTCCAAGAGCAGTTATTCTTTTTATTGTTTGTTTAAATCTCATTTGTTCAACACCTCGTTGTTTGTTGTTTTTTTTAGTTTTATATAGGATACTCTCATGATTATGAGTCCCTTAGCCCTATTAGGTCGGTCATCATATTTAAAGGTTATGGTTAAACACATAATTAGAATATATATTTTGTAGCATACACTTCATATAGTAAATCCCTGAATTTTAGCTGTTCTCAGATTAACCATACCTAATGATATTAATTGCTTCCTTTATAAATGTTATTAGTCGCCCTCATTTTATCTTTAATCTGGAGCTGTTTTTTTGTTGTTTCCTTATTTATCTTTAACAGAAAAATTTAAATATTCTAACGTATTTATGTTTTTTCATGATTAAGCATGGTATCTATAACAGTATCTGTTCCTGAAAGGACAAGAAAACAGATGAAAAAGTTTTCTGAGATGAATTGGTCTGGATTTGTTAGAAAATCTATAGAGGAGAAAGCAAGAAAACTTGAAGAATTTGAAGAGATGAAGAAAAAGTTTACAAAAGAAGAAAAAGAAATATCCGATTGGTCTGTTAAGCTCCAACACACTTCCAGAAGCAGCCGTCTAGATGAGCTCAAAAAGAAAGGACTGATTTGAATGGAGCTTGTCATCGACACTAACATATTGTATTCTTATTTCTGGAAGCAATCTTTTACAAGAAAGGTCTTGCTAAGTCAAAAAATAAGGCTTGTTGCTCCTGAGTTCGCACTTGAAGAAATCAACAAATACCAACAGGATATAATGGACAAAACTAAAATTACCCTTCAAGATTTTAAGTTAATGCGCAAAGATTTAGCCCTCGCAGTGGAGTTTATACCCTTAGAAGAGTACTCTGATTTCTTAAAAAAAGCGCTTCATTTTTCTCCGGATCCGAATGATGTTGATTTTTTTGCTCTTGCCTTAAAACACGACCTTGCTATCTGGTCAAATGATATCAGTTTAAAGAAACAAGAAAAAGTTGCAGTATTCTCTACACATGATTTGTTTGATAAATTTTTTAGTATTGTTTTCCCAAATGAAATTGATTAGTATTTTAATTATTTTAACCGATTCAGCTTCTCCAAAACCTTTTGATTATCAGGATCTAAAGCCAGTACTGTCTTAAAAAGGAACTTTGCTTTATCATTTTCTCCTAAAAAATCATATATGACAGCTAAATTATAATGATAGTCTGGTTCATAAGGATTTATCTCAATAGATTTCTCCATTGTTACTATAGCTTCATCAAACCTCCCCAATTGAGCATATATAGTTCCTAAATCATTGTAAGCTTTAGACAATTTAGGATTTATCTCTATTGCTTTCTTTAGGTAATATATAGAAAGCTCATAATCTTCAATATAGCCGTATATTAGTCCTAGATCGTTGTATGCCCGATAATATTCTTGATTTATTTTAATAGACATGTTATAATAATAAATGGCCTCAAAATAGTTTCCTTTTTCTGCATACAAATTTCCTATCAGCGCATAAGCTTTGTAATTCTTGCTGCTTAAGTCTACTGCCCTTTGTGCTAATATCAGTGCAGCATCATAATCTTGGGTTTTTTTTAACTCTAAAGCAAGACCTTCATTCAGTTTAGTCCCAATAGGATTCTTTACTATATCTGAACTGTACAATGTAAGGCCGTCTTTCCATTCTTTGTTTCTTTCAATTGTAGAAAATGAATAGAAAACCAAGAGTGTAATAATCAAAATTAATGAAATTATTTTGTTGTATTTTTTTATTGAACTTATTTTTTTGATGTTAATAATTGCTAACACCAACAACAAACAAAAACCAAAAGATGGAATGTACAAATATCGTTCTGCCATTATTCCCACTTGAGGAAATAAATTAGAGAACGGAATTAAAGTTATGAAAAACCATCCTAGAGAGAAAAAAGTTAATTTAGATTTTTTATAAGATTTGATTAAAACAAAAATTAACCCTAGAATAATAAAAAGAGAGATTAAAAATGAAACATCGAATATTGTTGTTACAAACTTGGGAGAATGTTCTATTGATAGATTAACTGGAAAAATAAGTAGATAAATGTAGGTAACAAAAACCTTGAACGTCGTCAGAAAAGTTCCGATAAAACTTTCGTGAAAGTAGGATGTTTCTCGACCTACTTGCCCTAAAATATTAAACCTTAAAATAACATAAAAGATTGAAATTAAAATGTAAGGTGTATATTTTTTTAATAATAATTTAAAATTCTGAAAAGTAATTTTGTGGTTAAAAGAAAAGTCATACAATCCTAATAACAAAACTAAAGTTATTGCTTCTTCCGAGGAAAATATTGCAAATAAGTAAACAAAAATCGAAAGAT
>JADHVG010000060.1 GCA_016784105.1 Candidatus Woesearchaeota archaeon | reverse complement strand
TGCATTGTCAATGTAGGTTGTTACGTGGTATTGTAATAAATCCCACAAATCTTCAACTATTATTTCTGGGGCTCCTGCGTTTATGTTCTCGAATAATCTCTGGTTGATTCTGACAATATCTCCTAGTTTATGCGTAAGATCGTCTTCGCTTCTTTCTCCAGATTCTAATGTTATGGAAGGCCTCATCGTTACAGGAGGTATAGGTAGTAAAGTTAGAACTGCCCATTCTGGTCTGATGTGAGGAGCTACTAAACCAAAAAGCATACAGTCTTCATCAGATATTTTTTCTAAACGTGCTCGAATCTCAATAGGACTTATTCTTTTTTCGTCCTCTATCAAGGTTGTGGGTTTATCCAGAGTTATCTTTTTCTGGCGTGCTTTACAGTGAGGGCATTTGTTTATTGCCTTAGAACTTGTGATTATATCCTTTATCTTTTTTCTTCTAGCTTCAACACCCAGCTCTTTCTCAACCTGATCCAACACTTCATTATGAAGCTTTATCTTGTTCTGAGGTATAAGGATTCTTCCACAGTCCCTACAAACAGATTTCAGCAGATTAACTATTACATTTATGAATTTGATGTGGATAGCAGGTCTTGCAAGTTCTATGAACCCAAAATGCCCTATGCATTCTTTTAATTTTGATCCACAAGTTTTACATCTTAATCCTGGATCGATGACTCCCATACGTATGTCCATTAAGCCTCCGTCAACCGGATAACCTTCTTTATCATAAAGTTCAGGGGTTACTATCTTGGCAGATGCCATATCCTTCATCATTTTTGGACTTAAGACTGAAAAAATTATGCTACTTACTTTCTTGAATACATGAACCTCTTCCGCTTCCATTGGTTCCTTTTCAAATTCTTCAGAGCTTTCAAGAGTTTCTTCGCTTACTTCTGACTCCGAAGTATCTTCTTCAGAAGTTTCTTTTTCTTCACTCTCAGAAGCGTCTTCTTTAGCAGTTTCTTGTGCTTCTGAAACTATCTCTTCTGATGATTCCACAGATTCTTTTTGCTCTTCTTGAGCTTCTTCCTGCACTTCTTGTTGTTCTTCTTCTGCCATTTTTCTTAGTATTTATTTTCCAATTGCATTTTTGGATAAACTCCCATTGATTTAAATTCATCAAGTATTAACTTAAAAGCATAACTTAGTTCTACATCATTGATCTCGACATTGTCTCCACAGATAGGGCAATAGCTTCTGTTTTTGTAATCGTCCTTGATTGCGATAATGCCACAACTTTCACATACAGGAACTGTGGTCTTATCAGAATCAAACCTTTCCTTAAGCAGTAATGATGCTCCGTGTGCAACAAAAGTGTCCTTCTCCATCTCTCCTAATCTTAAACCCCCCTCTTTTGCACGTCCTTCGGTTGGTTGTCTGGTTAATAGTTGGATTGGGCCTCTAGCCCTTGAATGCATCTTATTTGCAACAAGATGTTTTAGTTTTAGATAATACATGTTTCCCACAAATATCTGAGCATGAAACCTTTCTCCAGTAATTCCGTTGTAAAAACTTTCCACTCCATTTTCTCTAAACCCTAGTCCCTTCAGTTCTTCCCTTAACTTTTCTTCTGGTTCAGCATCAAATGTTGTTCCGTTAATGAACCTTCCAGATAATGCCCCTGTTTTTCCTGCAAGTATTTCTATAAGATGAGAAATCGTCATACGTGAAGGAATTCCGTGAGGAGAGAATATTAGATCAGGAGTTATTCCAGATTCTGAAAAAGGCATATCTGTTTGTGGAACTATAAGTCCTACCACTCCTTTCTGTCCGTGTCTAGAAGTAAACTTATCTCCTATTTCCGGGATTCTTTGATCTCTTAATCTTGATTGTACCAGCTTGTTACCTTCTTCATTCTCAGTAAGCAAAACAAAATCAACAACCCCTCTTTCTCCGTGCTTCAAGGATACTGAACTTTCTCTTCGAGTTCCGGCTGTTAAATTATATTCTTCAAGTGAACTTAAGAATCTTGGTGGACTTGTTTTTCCAATGATAACATCTCCTTCCTCAACTTTTGCTTCAGGGAATATTATTCCGTCATCTTCCAAGAACCTATAATCTCTCTCGCTTTTGTAACCTTTAACGTCCTTATCTGGAATACTTATCTGGTCAATTAATCCTCCAGAATATCTTAATTCTTCTGCAACGCTTGGTCTAAAATATGTTGATCTGCCAAAGCCTCTTTCAATTGAAGCTTTATTGATTATGATAGCGTCTTCCATGTTATATCCTTTATAGCTCATAACAGCAACCACTATGTTTTGTCCAGCAGGATGCTTATCATAATCTCCGATATCATGCATTATTGTTTTTACTATCGGGACATGAGGGTAATGTAACGTGTTTACGTCCATATCCATCCTTACTGAGTAGTTTGCTGCATACAATCCTAAAGCTTGCTTTTGATTCTTGCTTCCGGCATTGAGTCTTGTTGATTGGTTAAAGTTTCCGTAAGGAACAAGAGAAGTTGCAAAACCAAACATGGCCATAGGAGTTATTTCAAGATGAGTATGTTCTTGAGTTAACTCATTGTCAAAGAAAGCTACTAAAGTATTTTCTTCCTCAGCCGCATCCAGATACTCTACGATGCCTTGTTTGATCAGGTCTGACCATGAAATCTCATTTCTTTCAAGCTGCTTAAGATGCTTCTCGGTAAGAAGAGGTTGTCCATCCCTCACAATTATTAACGGCCTTCTTGCGCGTCCTTTTGAAGATTCAATGAATACATCATCCGATTTTTCGTCATAGTATACGTTAACAGCATCATTTATGCTTCCAGCCCGTCTCTCTTCTTTTATACTATTAACAAAACTAGCAGCATCTTCCACTTCTCCCGTAAATTTTCCGTTGAGGAATACTTCTGTCATTTTTTTACCTACTTGATTGTTTTTAATCCTAAATTCTTAAGTTGTTTTGTTACCTCAACTTCATCTGCTCCATGTGATATCGAGCATAATAATGAAAGGTTTTTTCTCAATCCTATGTTTGTTCCTTCAGGTGTTTCGATAGGACATAAACGTCCAAGATGTGTTGAATGCAATTCCCTAGCATCAAAATTTTCTTGAGATGCTGATAATGGACTTACAACCCTTTGTAAGTGTGAAAGTGTTTCCAGATAATTCAGTCTTTGAATTCTTTGACTTATCCCTTTTCTTCCACTGACCCAGTTTCCTGTCGCCATAGAAGAATAAATTCTCTGGGTAAGCAGTTTATCTCTGATTATTACCTTAATGCTTGGGAACTTTCCCCTCTTCACAATTCTTTGAAAGTTATACAATAAATCTCCAATCAGGACTTTTAAGTTCAACCTTAGTAAATCTGATAATAAATCTCCAGATAGCTTCAAGCGTTTGTTCATGTAATGGTCTTTATCATTTGTCTTCAGATCTTCTCTTGAGACTTTAATGAATTTTTTAAGCATCTTGCACAAGTTGTATGCTTTATAGATCCTGTCTTCTTTTTCTATACCTATGTGAGGAAGTAAGTACTTGTCAAGAATCTCACTCATTCTTTCAATCCTAACATCTTTAGACTGGGTTATGCCCACTTTTTTGGCCATATAATCCAAAGATTCTTCTTCTGTTTTGATGGAAGCGTGCTCTATCAAATTGATAATAGCTTCATCATAGTTTTCGTCTCCAGAAATATATCTTGTTATCTCTTCATCTTTTAACAATCCTAGAGCCTTGATAGCTACAATGATAGGTATTCTTTTTACTCTGGTAAATGTAAGATAAAAAAGACCGTCTTTAAGTTTTTCAATTGTGTGTGGAATCTTAAAGCTTCCATGTTCTGAAAACATTTTTCCAACAAACTGAGAAATTCCTGTTTTGTCTTTTTCAACAAGGAACTTATTTGAAGCTAAATCTTCTACTGTGATAAGTACTTTTTCTGTACCATTGATAATGAAATATCCTCCTGGCTCATCTGGGTCTTCTCCCGTGTCAATAAGTTCCTGTCTGCTCATCCCACTCAGGTGGCACCATTTACTCTTGAGCATGATCGGAATGTTTCCTATTTGTGTTACAAAGCTTTCTCTCTGAACACCATTTATATGTGCAGAAACTTCAATAAAAGTAGGGGCAGAATAAGTTAATTTTCTTAAGCGAGCTTCCGCCGGGAAAATATTTCGCTTGCTCCCATCCGCTTCCGTGATTTCAGGCTTAACTGCCCAGATTTTATCAAATTTAATTCGAAAATCATCTATGTTATGAGGAATAATTGTTGGAACAATTTCTCTGTTTTCATCTATGATCTTGTTAAGTTCATGTTCCATGAAATTGTTGAATGATTCGATGTCGGAAGCTACAAAACTCTGTTCGTCAAAATATTTTTGAATTAATGTTTTTCCGTATTTATACATCCACAACCACCCTATAGAATATGCTTTCTCCAGCAGTCATGCTGTTTCTTGTTATCTTGATTACTTCTCCGGGTTTAGCCTTCAAAGATAGTACCGCAGGATCATTCTTTGTAATCTTAGGAAGATCTTGTTCCGCTGCATTAAATTCCTCAAGCATCTTCTTCTTCTGAACATCACTAAGTTTGACGTGCTTAGGTATCAACGAATGTTTATCAGTTTGGAATTTCTTTTTTGCCATTTTTGAGATTATTAAGTGGGCCGGACGAGATTCGAACTCGCGACCACTTGATTAAAAGTCAAGTG
Source organism: Candidatus Woesearchaeota archaeon (assembly GCA_016784105.1). Taxonomy (GTDB): domain Archaea; phylum Nanobdellota; class Nanobdellia; order Woesearchaeales; family GW2011-AR4; genus JADHVG01. The sequence continues at coordinate 2,827 of JADHVG010000060.1, read as the reverse complement.
CTCTACCAGGCTGAGCTACCGGCCCGTTGACATTGTAAAATAAACGCCCTGGCCGGGACTTTCACAGGCTTATTGCGAACAACCAGCCGATTCGAACCCGGGTCGCAGCCGTGACAGGGCTGCATGATAGTTACTGCAACATTTTATGCTTAAAACGTCGAGCCAGGCTACACTACCAGGGCATTTTGATTGAAACCGCATAAATCACCTTCTTTACACTATTAAAAGTACGAATTATAGTGTTTTATCTAAAGAAAGATTATTATACATCTGATTGTGGATTATCTGCTGATTTATAAAGCTTTCTGATTTTTGCAATATTTTTGTATTACTAAAACTCTTTAAATCCTTACAAGAAATCTATATTTTCTTTGGAAAAGGTTCTATTTAAAGTTTTCGCTGTTGAAACTATATTCGAGTATCATCAATTCATTCATGAATTTTTATTACTCATTATGAAGGAGTTAAGGAAAGAAAAACTTATATAATTCTTAATAATCCTCCAAGGAAATGAGCGATTCTAAACATGTATCTGACATCGGAAATTTAGTAGATTTGAGTATTGGAGAACTTATGGAAGATGGAAGGGTAGATATTTCTGGGAATGATGATTATGAAAAACAACAACATGCTAATAATCTAAAGAGTATTGGAAATAGGTTAAGGTTTTCTGTTGATGAAGAAAGAATGTTCTATCTTGAGCAAACTGAGGATGGAGAAATAAAACATACCCTACCATTTAGGTTAAGATTAGTTACCGATTCAGGCTATCTTCTTGTTCCGAATTCTCCTGTTGAAGGTCTAAAGTATATACAAACTGTAAACCAAGAAGGAACAAACATTGAGCTTCCAAGATTTGAAGGTTCATCGATTATCTTTCCTGAAAATCATGCAGAGGTTGGTTTAGACAAGAGACAAGGTTATGGTTTTGCTAACCTTGGTTTTAACCCTCTTAACGGAGATGCTTATTTTAAAAAATCTGGATGGGATAAAGCAATCCAACCTAGGCCGTCCACTTGGATATTAATTGACCACGGAAATCGTGCTCCTAAAAGATTAGAAATGAAAGTAAGTTACTCTACAACTTCACTCCAATAACTTCTTGCTGATTTTTCTTTTCTTTCCGACGTACTTCTTTATTTCTTCTGGAATTTTAGAAACTTTTTTTGTTTTTAATTTAAAACCAGTTCCAGTATTAACACATAATATATTTTTCTTCCATTTACTGCTAATTTTTTTATGATCTGAACGATAATGTGCTGCTCTGCTTTCTTTTCTCATCATTGCACTTTTAATTATCATCTTACATGTAACTAGCATATGATCCACATCTAAAGCTGCTATTAGTTTCTCATTCATTTTTAACTTAGAACCTGTTTTTAATTTTGTATTACTATACTTATTCAACATGCTTAATGCTTTTTTCATGTCTTTTCCGTTTCTGACAACTCCAACCTGTTTCCACATCAGTTTTTGTATCTCTTTTTTAACTTCAACAGGATTCTTTCCATTTTTACTATTTGTTTTGTTTTGAAAATTATTTATCTCCTTTTCTATTGTTTTTGAATCTAATGCTTGAAATTTTGATTTCTTCAAATCTTTTATGATTTGTTTTGCTGTTAGCTTCCCAAATACGGTTATTTCTGCTAAACTATTTCCTCCCAATCTATTCCCTCCATGTACTCCAGAGGTTACTTCTCCAATCGCATACAAATTTTTAACTTTAGTTTTCCCAGTTGCATGGTCTATATGTATTCCCCCCATAGAATAATGCGCTGTGGGTGCAACTTCCATTTTTTGTTTGGAAATATCAACATTACAAAACTTTTTGAATTGTGAATACATTAACGGCAACCTTTTTTTAATGTAATTTTTTGGTTTGTGAGATATGTCCAAAAACACCCCTCCTTTTTTTGTTCCTCTTCCCGCTTTGACTTCCGTATAGATAGCACGAGCAACCACATCTCTGGGAGATAATTCCATCCTATCTGGTTCATACTTCTCCATGAACCTTTCTCCTTTTATGTTTGTTAAAATCCCTCCTTCCCCTCGAACTGCTTCCGTAACCAAAACTCCGTCCGCTTGCTTTGGCCATAGCATTCCTGTTGGGTGGAATTGAAACATTTCCATATCCATGAAATCACATCCGGATTTGTGTGCAAGGTTTATTCCATCCCCCTTGTTTTCCCAGAACCTGGAAGATGACCTTCTAAACATCCTAGAATGTCCCCCAGTAGCTAGAACGACTTTCTTTGCATGAAAAATTGTTATTTTTCCGGATTTCATGTCTAAACCAATAGCTCCATTAACAACATCTTGGTTTTTTAATAAAGAAAATATGTACACATAACTTTGAAATTTTATTTTTCTTTTAACAACTTGGTCAACTAATGTATTTTGTATTGCTTTTCCTGTTTGGTCTCCGACAAAACATGCCCTCCTATAGGATGCTGCCCCAAAAAATCTTTGAGTTATCTTTCCAGATTTTTCTTTATGGAATTTACATCCCCATTTCGCTAGTTCTTTAACGGCATCTGGTGCATTTTTGCATAATATCTTAACAGCATCTGATTCATTTATCATGCCTCCATCCTGGATTGTGTCAGCAGCATGTAATTGCCAAGAATCTTTTTTGTCCATATTTCCTAATGCTGCGTTTATGCCTCCTGTTGCAAGTATTGTATGTGCATCTCTTTTAGCACACTTTCCAACAAGCATTACATCAACTTCATTGTCATGAAGCTCGATAGCAGCTCTTAATCCTGCGCCACCAGAGCCGATTATTAGAACATCTGTCTTTTCTATTTTAATAATATCACCAACAGGA
>JADHVG010000059.1 GCA_016784105.1 Candidatus Woesearchaeota archaeon | reverse complement strand
TTTATTATTTTTATTATTTTTATATTTCAAATCTCTAAGTGTGAAGATTTAAAATGATAAAAAATAACAATAACAAAATTGAGATAAAAGAATTTAGGATAAGTGAAGATGCTAAACAAGTTTTGTTGGGTAGTTTGCTTGGAGATGGCTACTTAAGAAAATTCCGTAAATCTAGGAACGCTCACTACAAAGAAGTTTACAGCGTCAAACAAAAAGATTATCTTCTTTGGAAAAATGATTACCTGAAAATATTTGACACAAAAGTTCACGAATACTCGGTTTTTGATCAAAGAACAAATAAGAATTATAATAGCATTCTCCTATGGAACACAAACTTGGTCATTTAGTAGATACTAATCTGGATAAAGTTCAGTACCATCATCAAAAAAGAAAATCCTATAGAATTGAAAATTACGATAGAGAAAAAAACAGAAAGCAATGCAAAAAGTATCAAGATACCAACAAGGAAAAAATAGTCACACAGAAAAAAATGTATTATTTAACTAATAAGGCAAACATACTTAAAAAGAAAAAGGAATATTACTTAAAAAACAGATTAGAAATAAGAAGGAGACAGAACGAATCAAGAAGAAGGAGGTTAAAACAAGAATGAAGATATTCATAGATAGTGCAAATGTTGAAGAAATCCGTAAAGCAGCAGACATAGGTATATTGGATGGAGTGACAACCAACCCTTCTTTAATAATGAGGGAAGGTCGAGATTACAAAAAAACCCTCAAAGAAATCTGTGGAATAACAAAAGGCCCAGTTAGCGCAGAAACTATCTCTTTAGATGCAAAAGGCATGATTAAAGAAGGAAAAGAATTTGTTAAAATAGCCAAGAACATCGTGATTAAAGTTCCGATGACACAGGAAGGCATGAAAGCTTGTTCTATTTTTACAAAATCTGGAATAAAAGTTAATACCACTCTTGTTTTTTCCGCAAACCAAGCTTTGTTGGCAGCAAAAGCCGGGTCTTATCTTGTAAGTCCGTTTTTAGGAAGACTAGATGATATGGGTCAAACGGGAATGGAACTAATAGAGGAAATGAGGCAGATCTATGATAATTATGGTTTTAAGGCACAAATCCTTGCAGCATCAATAAGAAGTCCACAGCACGTAAAAGAATCTGCACTATCAGGGGCAGATGTAGCAACAATCCCATTTAAAGTATACGAACAGATGTTCAAACACGCACTAACAGACAAAGGAATAAAAGCTTTCTTAGATGATTGGGACAAATTACAGAAGGAATTAAAAAAGAAATAAGGGTTTATAGTTTTCTTAAAACAACAATGTTTTTAAATTGTTTAGGATACTTCTGAATACATGAGCCTAGATAAGATAATAGCATCACTTCATCCTTTAGAGAGGAAAGTGCTTCCAGTATTGAAAGAAACGGACGATTTTGAAATTATAGCGGAAAAGTCTGGACTGCAGAAAGTAGAGGTAATGAGAGCACTACAATGGTTGCAGAACAAGAAACTGATAGTAGTAAATCAAAAGTTAAATGAACAAATTTCTTTGGATGAAAATGGGCTTAATTACAAAGAAAAGGGAGTACCAGAAAAAAAATTCTTGGAAGCAATAAAGAGAAAAACTTCCTTGGAAGACTTGAGAAAAAAGTCAGGCTTAAGCAACGAAGAGTTAAACATATGTCTTGGAATGTTAAAAAGAAAAAATGCAATAGACATACATAAGGAAAAAGGAATTTTTGTATCAATAACAAGTGCCGGAAAAGAATTAGTAAAAAAGAGCTTTCCAGAAGAAATATTTCTAAAAAAAAGTTTTCCGATTAACGTTTCTGAACTTCAAATAGAAGACAAGGAAGTATTTGAAGATTTAAAGAAAAGAAAAAAAATTCTTAGAATAAATATTGTAAAGATAATAAAAGCAGATCTAACAGAACAAGGGAAAAAAATAGCAAGTAAAAGAGTAAGCGGAAAAGATATCTTAGATCAATTAACTTCAAAATCCCTAAAATCTAGAGAATGGAAAAACAAAAAACTTAGGAGTTATGATGTCGAAATCAACGTTCCAAACATTTCAGGAGGAAAAAGACATTTTGTTTCACAAGCAACACAGTACATAAAAAAAATATGGCTGGATATGGGATTCAAAGAAATGACTGGGAATTATGTCCAAACTTCTTTCTGGGATTTAGACGCACTATTTGTGCCGCAAGATCATCCGGCAAGAGACGAACAAGACACATTTTTCATAAAAGATCCTTCCCACGGAAGCTTACCCAAGAAGTTTGCAGAAAAAATCAAAGATGCTCATGAAAATGGTGCAAATACTGGGAGCAAAGGATGGCAGTATAAATGGTCTTCAGAAGAAGCAAAAAAGAATCTTTTAAGGACCCACACTACTGTTCTGTCTGCGAAAACAATTGCAAGTTTAAAGAAAGAAGACCTTCCAGCAAAATTTTTTTCTGTTGGAAAGGTGTTTAGGAACGAAACACTATCCTGGAAACATCTTTTTGAATTTATACAGGTAGAGGGAATAGTTATTGATCCAGATGCAAACTTCAAAAACCTAAAAGGATACCTAAAAGAGTTCTTTGCAAAAATGGGATTTTCAGATGTAAGAATAAGACCGGCACACTTCCCATATACAGAACCTTCAGCGGAAGTAGATGTATGGCATCCGACCAAAAAGCAGTGGGTAGAACTAGGAGGCTCAGGAATCTTTAGGCCGGAGTTAGTAAAACCACTGCTAGGAATAGAAGTTCCAGTACTAGCTTGGGGATTGGGCATGGAAAGGACAATAATGGAATATTATAACATAACCGATGCACGAGATGTTTACAAAAATGACATCAAACAATTACGAGAAACAAAACTTTGGATGAAATAAAATGCCGACAATTACAATAAACAGAAAAGTTTTCGAAAAATATGTAGGAAAAAAACTTCCAGATGAAAAGCTAAAGGACAGAATAAGTATGCTTGGAACAGATTTAGAAGACGTTAATGAAGATGAAATAACGGTGGAAGTATTTCCTAACAGACCAGACATGCTTTCAGTACAAGGATTCTCAAGAGCCTTTTCATCTTTTATTGGAGAAAAAACAGGATTAAGCCAGTATAAGGTAATCCCCTCAAAAGAAAAGATGATTGTAGATAGTTCTGTCAAGGATGTTCGTCCATATACTGTATGTGCGATTGTTAGAGGTCTTAAATTTGATGATGAAAAAATAAAAGAAGTAATAGAAATCCAAGAGAAATTACATGTAACGTACGGAAGAAACAGAAAAAAAGTAGCAATAGGAGTTTATCCTTGCGAAAAAATAAAATTCCCAATAAAATTCATGTCACAAAACCCAAAAGATATAGTTTTTAGACCTTTGGAAGCATCTAAAGAAATGAACGCGTTGGAAATATTAGAAAAACATTCGGCAGGTAAAGATTATGGACATTTACTAGAAGGAAAGAAAAATTTTCCTGTTTTTAGGGATGCAAACAATGAAGTTCTTTCAATGCCACCAATCATAAATTCTCATAAAACGGGAAAGGTGAATGAAGAAACAAAAGATGTCTTCATAGAATGTTCCGGTTTTGATTTCAAAGTTCTAGAAAATTGCTTGAATATAATCATTGCAGCTTTATATGAGATGGGAGGAAAAGTGTATTCTATGGAATTGGAGTATGGAACTAAAAGATATACAACTCCTAACATGAATCCTGAAGAGATGGAATTAGATATAGGATATATCAACAAACTTCTTGGTTTAGATCTAAAAGAGAATGATGCAAAAAAACTACTGGAAAAAATGGGATATGGACACAATAAAGGAAAAGCACTAATCCCCTCATACAGGGCAGACATACTACACCAATCAGATCTTGCAGAAGACATAGCAATAGCGTATGGCTATGAACATTTTCAAGAAGAAATTCCCAAAGTTGCAACGATAGCAGAAGAAGATAAATTTGAAATTTTTAAGAACAAAATAGCAGATTTATTGGTAGGATTAAAATTTCTCGAGGCAAGCACCTATAATCTTACAAATGAAACTACACAATGCAAGAAGATGAATACAAAAGTTCCTTTAGTATATCTCTCAAATTCAATCTCATCAGATTATGATGTACTAAGGGCATGGGTGACTCCGAATGTTATAGAAATATTGAGCAACAACAGACATCATGAGTACCCGCAAAAAATATTTGCTATAGGAAGAGTATTCAAAAAAGAAAAAAATGAAGACACAGGAATCAAAGAAGATGAAAGAATATCAGTTGCAATAGCAGCAGAGAAGACAAATTACACAGAAATAAGACAAGTTTTAGATTATCTTTTTAGAAGCATAGATGTAAAATACGACATTAAAGAAACAGAACACGGATCTTTTATAGAAGGAAGAGCGGCAAGAGTTAGTGTCACAAAAAAAAATATTGCTTACATAGGAGAAATAAATCCTTTAGTATTAGAAAACTGGGAACTAGAAGTTCCAATAGCAGCATTTGAAATCAATCTCACAGAATTATATAAAATAATCAAAAAATAAGAAAAAAACTATTTCTTAACTTGTTCAGATGTTTTTTTTGAAGCAGTCTTGTCTTCCTTCTTTGCAGATGCAGCTTTATCTTCTAAAGTGCTTTCAACTTTAGTTTCTTTCTTCTTCCCTGTTTTCTTTTTTACATCCTTCTTTTTTTCAGATACTTTTTTCTTCTTAACAGGTTTCTCAGTTTTCTGCTTAGGTTTGGTCTCTCTTGTTTTTAATCCTAAACCTTCAAAGACCTTTTTTACATCTTCATGAGAAGCATTTTTCTTTAATTCTACCTTGTTTTTCAAAGGCTCTACGTGCAAAATATTACACTTCCTTCTCCTTGTTTCACCATCTATAAGAACAAAAGTACTATCAAGAACATCAACAATAACACACTTCTTACCAGCATCCCTACCAGCAATCTTTAAACACAATCTTCCTATTTCAATCATTTTTTCCCTCCGATCTCTTCTTGATGAGTATGTCGCCATAAACTCAAGAGATTATTTTGTCAACAAAAAAGAACTATTCTTTTCTGGCTTTTTCTTTAAAGACAGATCTCATTGCTTTTGAACTCAAAACCCCACCATAAGGTCTTTCAGGTCTCCTTTCAGTCTTTGAAAGCTTCTTTATCTCATTAGGAAGTTCACGTGGAACCCCTTTCAAAGTCTGACCAGTAACACCACAAGTACCCAACTTAGGCTTACGTTGTTTGTAATGGACAGTTGTCCTACTAGCAAGCTTTACCTTGACTCTTCTTAGAGTCCTTGACCTTTTATATGGTTCTGCCATACCTACTGGGAAAGAATGTCCATTTATAAAGCTTTTTATTAGAAAATTATCTTTTACAGAGAACAAATAGCTATCTATTTGGAAATATGACCTTTATTTCTGTCCCTTTTCCAATTTTAGACTTTACTTGGACATTCCCCTTATGCAAATTAACAATACTCTTAACAATAGACAATCCCAACCCAATACCTGAATTCTTCCTAGTTATCGTATTTTCTATTTGATAGAATTTATCGAACATTTTTGAGATTTCCCCTTGTTCTATTCCGATTCCAGTATCTTTGACACAGAACCACCAATTTTTCTTTTCAATTCCGGCATCAAGAACAATATTCCCCTTATTATTAGAAAATTTTGTAGCATTATTTATTAAATTGATGTAAACTTGTTTTAATCTAGCCTTATCTCCAAAAACATTCAAATTCTTGATTTTGCTGTTTACGCTTATACCTCTGGATTTCGCATTCTCGATATAAATTGGATCTATTATTTCCAGAACCTTAAATTTAGATTTATCAAGGACTAATTTTTTTGCTTCAATCTTGTTCATTATAAGAAGATCATCTATAATATTGGATAACCGAGTATTTTCATCAGATAAAGTGAGAATTGCCTTTTTCTGTTTAGGCAAAATCTTTCCAAATTTTCCAGAAAATAGTAAGGAAAGGTAAAGTTTCATAGAAGTCACCGGAGTTTTTAATTCATGACTCACAACAGAAATAAAATGATCCTTAAGCTTGTTCATTTCCCGTTCATGTTTCACATCATCCTCTGATTTTTTTAACTTTATTCTCAGAAAAGCTTTATCCACTAGTGTCAGATACACTGCCCTCATAAGCAATAGTATCGAAATAAAGGGTAGAGGAAATTCAATTATTCTTAGTTTTGGGCCAACGTAACCAGAAATCATGTAGGATATAAAATTCATTAAAGGTATGAGGAGATATATAAAAAAAGCTAGCAGAATAGATTTCCCGTACCTTAATTTTTTGTAATCTAATTTATTAAGAACATAGAATGGAGTTACCAGAACGAAGATCTGCATCATTTCCAATATTGAAAGAGTGTATCTAATTTGTAAAGGACCATTTTTAAAGAAAAGATAAGTGGAAAAAATAGTTAAAGTTATTATCAAAAAAGTACTTAGCATTATTTTTTGAAACCGGATAGTTTCTTTTTTGAAGATAGGGAATATAAAAGCACTTACAAGCAACAAAAGAGCTGCAGTCTCAAAATAACCCTCAATTATTGTAAGCACAATATCGAACCTTACAAATCTATCAACACTGAAAACCTTGCTGAACAGAATAATAGAAGTAACTGCCTGACTTGCAAACAAAGCAAAGAAACCCACAATTAAATATTTATATTCCCTTTTACCATTTTTCTTGAATTCAGAGATTATCATGTAAACTATAATAGATAAAAAAATCATCTCTACAAAATTTTTAAGTAACTCTCCTGCTTCTGTACCAAGAAAATAACTAAACCTATGGAAAGTATCAGCATTCAACCCATACTTAAATAAAGAATCAAAAATCATTCTGAAAGAAGGTCCTTAACTTTATTTAGGAATTCTTCTGGTTCGAATGGCTTGGACATGTAATGAGTAGCACCCACCATCTTCCCTTTCATCTTATCAATTTCTTGACTAAGAGCTGTGACCATCAGAATTTTGGTATTTGTTAATTTTTTGTCCTGCTTAAAATGAAAAGCAAGATCATACCCTCCCCTGAAAGGCAACATAAGATCAAGCACTATCAAATCTGGAACGTGTTTTTTAGCAAGATCATAGCCAGTATTACCGTCCATAGCTTTAATTACTTCAAAATCATCTTCGAGAATCATCTCCTGAGCATCCAATATATTTTTTTCGTCTTCGATAATCAGAACTTTTTTTTTGACCATAATCTCACCTAAGTTTTATTTATTGAATAGTCGTAATATTTTCTATGAAAACAAAACTTTTTATAAATTTTTTTGTTAAGATGTTCCGGAAGCATTAGAAATGTTTATATATAAAATAGAACCCTGAACTATCGTACTATGGTGCAAATTCCAGAGTTTTTTAACAAAAAAGGGGTAAGTCCGCTTATAGCAACAGTATTGCTGATTTCTTTTGCAGTCGCACTAGGTTCTGTTGTCTTAAACTGGGGTAAAAATCTCGATGTATCACCCGGAAATGACTGTTCTTCAGTATCTTTACAACTAAGAGAAC
>JADHVG010000058.1 GCA_016784105.1 Candidatus Woesearchaeota archaeon | reverse complement strand
CTAGTAACACTTTCAATATTTGCAGGAAGTTCAAAAAACAAATTAAATTTTTTCTTGTTTATTCCTTGTTTGGTATAAAACAACCTAGAAAAATCGTTCATTGCTTTAAGAAGATACTTCACAAAATATTCTTGATAGTTATATGGCATGAAGGGGAATGTTCCTCCTTGCAGTATTACATCCGCTTTTTCTGGAGAAGATCCCATCGCAATATAGTGTTCTATCCTGTTAAAAGTTCCAAGATAAGGGTCGTACAAATTTCTTATAGCCCGTCTGGTGCTAGGTTCCTTGCCAGTATAGCTCTGAGGAACATCTCCAAAACTGCTTCCAGGACCTCCTGGACAGTATGTACACGGACCTATTTTTTTAATTGTATGTGGGCAAGGATAAGGGTCAGTCATCAAAGCGATAGGTGCAACTCCTGCAGCAGTTCTTACTGGCTTCATAGACAGAACATTTTTTAGTTCTTCTTTTTCCTTTTTGGAAGCAGCTGCTGCTATTGTAGCGTTTTTAGGAATAGTTTTATACTTAAATTTTTGAAGAACTTTTAACTTTAAATTGTTAAAATCTTTTAAGTTATCAACTTTTTTCTTTCTAGCTTCCTTTATTATTTCCTTGCATATCTGCTTTAATTCCATCTGTTCTAGGAATAGAATTCCATTTATAAATCTAACAGGTTAATAGTGTATCTCTTCATTCCTTGTCTTGAAATATTTAGAAACTTCTATTATTATTGCTCCGCTGCTAGAAAGTAATGCTATTACCATAAATTCTCCAACACTCAAAGGAACCATGTCCAGAAACTTTCCAAATGATGGAACAAATATGGTGGTTGCTACAAGCATGAATGATGCTCCTACTGCTAGTATCAGCCATTTATTCTTGAACAATCCCACTCTAAAAGCAGGATAGATTGTTGATCTGCAAGCAAACGCTTGATATAGTTCGAACATAGCTACCGTTAAAAAAGTGGCTGTTTGCGCTTGCAACAAATTTCCTTTGACAAAATTGAAGTAATAAAAGACTGATAACGCAACTATTGTTAATGCTGCTGGATAATAAACTAGGAATGCTTTCATACCTTTATGGATGTGGTCTTTTTGGTTTCTCGGTTTTCTTTTCATTGCATTAGGTTCAAAAGAATCTGCACTCAATGCGACTGCTGGAAGACCATCAGTTACCAGATTTATCAACAGAATCTGGGTTGCGGTCATGGGAATAGACCATCCAAATGTTATTGCAAGAAACACAATAAGGACTTCTCCTATGTTCCCAGATATTAAGTAAGCAAAGTATTTCCTTATGTTTCCATAAGTTCCTCTGCCTTCTTCAACAGCATTGACAATAGAAGAAAAATTATCATCAGTAAGGATCATGTCAGAAGCTTCCTTAGCGACATCAGTTCCGGTTATTCCCATGCTTATTCCGATGTCTGCCCTTTTTAGCGCAGGAGCATCATTAACTCCATCTCCAGTCATCGCAACTATGTGTCCTTTTTTCTTTAGTGCAGCGACTATCTTGTTTTTATGTTCTGGGTTAACTCGTGCATATATTGCAATCTCTTCCACTTTTTTTTCAAACACTGATTCTTTCATGTCTACTAATTCTTTCCCGTTGATTACATCTCCGTCTATTCCGACAGCATGAGCGACTGCACGAGCCGTAGCTTCATTGTCTCCAGTTATGACTACAACCCTGATCCCTGCTTTCTTGCATTTTCTTATTGCTTCTTTTACTTCCATTCTTGGAGGGTCCATCATGCCTTGCAGTCCTACAAACACAAGATTCTTTTCAGCTCTGCTTTTGTCCATGACATTCTTGTACGCAAACCCTAAAACTCTTAATGCGTTATCTGCGAAGTGCTTATTGGTTTCTAGAATCTCTTTTCTTTTTTTATCTGTTAATAGCTTGATGCGTCCATCTTCATATACTGATTTGCATAAGCTTAGGACAACTTCCGGAGCTCCTTTGACATATGCCATATTTTGCCCGTTGATTTGGTGGATAGTGGTCATGATTTTTCTTTCAGAAGTAAATGGTATCTCATCTTTTCTTGAGAATTTTTTTTGCATATTCTCTTTGCTTATCCCTGCTTTTGCTGCGCTTATAATCAGGGCTGCTTCGGTTGGGTCTCCTACCACGTTGTTTTCTTTGTCAAGAGAAGCATCGTTATTTAAGACTCCAATATTCAGTAGTAATTGAAATTCTTTAGGGTTTATCTCTCTTTTTTTATAGAAAAACCCACCTTTTCTTTCGTATCCTGAACCAGAGACATCAATTATTTTGTTGTTTGCATAAATCTTTTTGATTGTCATCTCATTTTTTGTCAAGGTTCCTGTTTTATCTGTGCAGATGACTGTTGTGGATCCTAGAGTTTCAACTGATGGAAGTTTCCTTATTAGTGCATTCTTTTTTACCATGCGCTTAACACCTATAGCTAGACCTACAGTAACAACTGCCGGAAGTCCTTCTGGTATGGCAGCTACTGCTAATGATACTGCAACCAAAAAGAATTCATGAACTGATCCTCCTTTTAGTACTCCAGAAACAAAAACTATTATTGCAACAATCAAGGTTACTGTTCCTAACCATCTTCCAAGAGTGTTCATCTGTTTTTGCAGGGGTGTAAGTTCTGGTTCTACTTCCTCTATCATCTTAGCAATTTTTCCTATTTGGCTTTTCATGCCAGTTCCTGTAACTATGGCTTTTCCTTTTCCATCTGCTATGATTGTTCCTGAGAAGACCATGTTGGCCCTTTCAGCCAAAACTGCTTTTGAATCTAAAACTCTAATCTCTTTTTTCACTGGTAAGCTTTCCCCTGTTAGGGCTGCTTCTTGGGTTTGTAAATTTATAAGTTCAAATATTCTTGAGTCTGCCGGAACTTTATCTCCGGTATCAAGACGGATTATGTCTCCTGGAACTAGTAATTTAGAGTCTATGTCTTTTTCTTCTCCGTCTCTTATCACGGTAGCTTTAAGTCCTGCAAGTTTTTTTAGTGCTTCAATTGATTTTTCTGCTCTATATTCCTGTATGAATCCTATGATTGCGTTAGCAACAACTATTACACCTATGGCTATTGCATCAACTGTTTCCCCAAGAAAGATTGATATGGCAAGGGCTGCAATCAAGATGTAGATGACTATGCTGTGGAACTGTTCAACAAAAATTCGGAAAGGGGATATTTTTTTAGCTTGCTTAATCTCATTCAGACCACATAATTTTAGTTTGTTAGAAGCTTCTTTCTCGGTCAGGCCTTCTTTTCTTGTTCCAAGTTCCTTCAGTATGTCTTCAACTTTCTTGTCATGATACATTTTAGTTTTCCCATTGTTTGTTTTCAATCTTCTCAGTTTTAATTAGTTCTATGTCTCGTATCACTTCAAATTTATTTATTGCTTTTTCCAAAAAATTATTTTTTTGTATTTTTACCACCTGTTTTATTCTAAAATTCGGTTTTTTCAGAATCTTGTTTCATGTGTTTCATATTTGACACAAAGTATTCCATGCAATCTAAACCGCAAAAACTTGCTTTTTTCTTGAAGTCTTCTGGTCCGAACATCAAGGTGTAGCTGTTCGGGTTGTACGGATCAAGATTATTTGAACACGTCGAACAATCATTATTGTGTTTTCTTTCAAGGTCTTTGATTTTTTCCTGCATCTCTTTTATCACATCTAAATTTCCTTTCTCAATTTTTTGTTTTAAGTACACTAATTCGTAGTGTTCCATGCTGTCTATAAATTGTTTAAACCTATACATTATCCCACCTCACTCGTTTTTTGTTTCCTCAAATTTTATGTACCACTTATTAGCTTCAACATCCAAAGCAAAAATCACATTATGTTTCTTTTTTTTGTCTAAAGGAAAAAGAAGAGGCATAGGGATAGTGGTTTCAAAACTAGAGCCCCTCCTGTATAATTTTCTTTTGAATTCTGTTGTCATAATATTAAATATACTTATTTATTTACATATTAAAATACTTATATTTAAGTATTGCTATTTTTTCTATTTAGGAACAAATTAGTATACTTATATTTATACTTATTTATTTACTTATAAATAGCTTTTTATAATCCGTTCATGCTCTAATCGGAATGCAAATAGCTCTAATCTCTTCAACAATAGACCTGGCATCTTGCAACATCAAAGAACAGCTTCTCGCTAATTATGAATTTGTAAAATTAGAAAATAAATTCCAAGATAATGACGTTTATGGGTTTTTAACTGGAAATAAGGATATTAAGCTCTATACGATTAATTCTAGCTTGGTTGAGGCTAATAATCTTGATAACAAAATTAAAGCTGATGCTTTCATTTTTTTATCTAAGCATCGTGCAGAAGGAGGACGTGCTTCATTAACTGTCCACCCCATAGGGAATTTCGGAAAAGCAGATTACGGCGGAGAAGATACTAACTTGTGCATGTCTCATCCAATTTTATTAAAGAATATATTAGTAGAACTAACTAAGAGCGTTGAACCTACTGATTATGAAGCTACTCTTGAAGCTACACATCATGGTCCTTATCTTGAAAAACCAGTATTGTTTCTGGAACTAGGAAGCAATGAGAAATACTGGAAAGATAAATCTGGAGCTTTAATTCTTGTAAGATCTTTGATGCAATCTTTAGAAAAAGAATTTGAAGAGCCCAAAACTTATTTTGTGGTTGGAGGTTCCCACTACAATCATGTAGCGAATAAAGTATTACTCCAAACAGATTTTTCAGTATCTCATATTTGTCCAAAACATTCTTTTGAAAATTTGAATGATGAAACATTAAAACAAGCTCTTGAAAAATCAGAACCAAAAGCAACCCAAGTATTGTTGGACTGGAAGGGTTTAGGAAAAGAGAAACAAACTATTCTAGAACTATTAGGAAAAAATAATGTTGAGTATGAACGTTCTGATCAACTATTTAAAAAAAATAAATAAAAAAAGAAAACTAAAGTTTTATTTTTCTTGGGGCTATTTTGTGGCTTTGTTTCTTTTTTCTTTTGTATAGTGCAAATCCCACAATTCCAATAACCACAGCAACTATCAGTGCAGTTTTCGTAGCACTCTTCTTCTTGGGAAGCTCAACTTTAACAGGTAATGTTTTTGCGTAAGTAACTACATCATCTCCAATTAAATTTTTGATTTCAAAATCAAGTAGGTATTCTTGCAAGGCAGCATCTTCTTCAATATCGAATTGCAAGGTAGCTTGTCCGCTTTCACCTGGCTCTAAAGATGGAGCTACAAAGTTGGAACTTACATCATACTCAAAAGGCTGTTCTGACTTACCGTAAACTTTAATTCGTACACTTTCACCTTCTTCTTCCCCAATATTTTTTAGGGTAATAGTCATTCTAACATCTTTTGTTCCTGCTCTTAATTGGTCGTCTTCAAAAGAAACATCTGTTATTTCATAAAGGGGAACTGCTTTAATTGCAATTCTCACCGGTAACGTTATACTGTCTCTTAAGTAGTCATCATCATCTTCTTCCGGTTTGTACTTGTAACTAAGTTCCATTCTCGCTATGTACTCTGCCGGCTTAACAGACTCATCTACATCTATGTAGAAGGTTGCGGTTTTGGTACCGTCAGCATCAACATTCCCTATGAGTTCTGTGTTTGAATAACTTTCAGAAAATTCCATTCCTTTCGGAAGGTTCTTTAGTGTTGCTTGGACTCCTTTAGCGGTAGTATCTCCCAAGTTTTGTAGGGTTACATCAAGCTTTACAAATTCATCGTCAGGTTTGATACGTGTAGGATCAGACCTTATTAATCCAACTTCTAGGTCAACATCTTGTCTATCCTTTTCTTCCACTTCTATTGGTAGGTCAAAACTAAATTTCCCGGTTGATTGTTCTATGTTTACTTCAACAAAGTTTGGCCCTTCTATTGCATCATCTGCTACCTCTAACCGATATTGTATGGTTTGAGAGCTTGCAGCTCCAATAACTCCTACTTTTTTTCTTGAACTTTCTCCTTGAGATAATGAAAGCCCATCTTTGGGAGTTATATCTATATATAGTTCAGAAGTTTTTGTGTTATCTTCGTTATCTATCTTAAACCATACGTTCACAAATTTTCCTGCTTCTGCTGGTTCCGGATCATAATTGTTAACAGAAACTTCTAAAGCAAAACCTATGTTTGCTAAAACAAACATCAATAAGATACTCATAATTATTGTTTTTTTCATCTTATTTACCTCGTAATTTCTTTCTTTTTTTAAAATTATGCTCTATGACTAGGGTTGCCGGAACTATAAGCATACATATCACGAATGCTGAAAAAACAGCTATTGCTAACGTTAACCCTAACCTTTTTGTTGCTAGTAAAGTTGCTAATAGCAAGGAAGAAAAACCTACGACTGTTGTCAAGGTAGTTACGGACATCGCTTCTCCTGTAGATGTAACAGCACTAGTAACAGATTCTGCTATGTCTTTTCCTTTTTTGAGCATAGATTTGGTGTTATGGATCAAGTGTATGGAAAAGTCTATTCCCATTCCCATGACTATTGCCATCATTCCAGATGTTAAAACGGTAAACGGCAAATTTGTCCATCCCATTATACCTAGAGTCCAGATTATGGCGAAGATTATTGGTAAGATTGCTAACATGCCTGTGACCCAAGATCTGTAAATTAATAATGCAATTAGGAAAACAAACAAGAACCCTATCCCGGTTGTTTTCATAGTATCCACTGCAAGCAGGTTATCAATTTCCATGTCTGATCTTATCCCTCCTTGTGCCTGATAAAAAACTCCTTCTGGAAAGCTAACAGATTCTGCTTCATTTAACCATTCAAAGTATATGTCGGTTGGGGCTTCATTAGGATTCCCACCTCCAAAACCATCACCTATGGCTGTTAATTTCATCACCGTAAAATCTTTGTTAAAATAATTTCTTGCTTGTTCATCTGCATTGATTATGTTTTTTATTTGTTCAATATCTTGGGGAACTTTTCCGTTGTTAGCCGCCATTAGAATGTCCGCAGGTGTTCTAAAACTTGAGACGTCTTGATGCTTTTCCATGGCCTTGTCTAACTCTGCAAGTTTACGCATTACTCTTGGATCGCGAAGATCTTTTACTGATTTTTTATCCGCATCAGGAGTTATTTGCAATAAAAAATTTTGACTGTCTAATCCTCCAAACTTACTGCTAATTTCGTCCATTGCAGCCATAACTGGGTCATTTGGTGGAATCCAATTATCATTTGAAGTATCCATCCAGAGCTGAGTCATGCCTGGAACAATTAAAACAGTTAGAACGAAAAAAACTAGTAGGATTGTTTTAGGTTTTGCTACTTGCATGGATGCAAGATAAAATAAAGGTCCTTTTTCCGTTTTTTCTTTTTTTTCTTCATCACTTAACTTGAATATTATTTTGTCCATATCTGAATAAACTAGTTTCTTGTACGCTACCAGCAAACATGGAAGTACGATTACTGTTGCGATAAATGCGTAAAATATTCCTGTGGATAGTACAAATCCTTGAATTTTGGAAGAGGGAGATATTCCGAAGAGCATTGCAAGAAATCCTGCCATGGTTGTTAGTGCTGATGCGGTGAGTGCGGATCCTACTGAGGTAACTGCTAGCTTGGTTGCATGAGTCTTTCCGGCTTTAATTCGTTTAAGAAATCCAT
>JADHVG010000007.1 GCA_016784105.1 Candidatus Woesearchaeota archaeon | reverse complement strand
TGCAAGAAAAGTTTGATGAAAATAAACTGTTAAGGTTGTATGACAATCAGGGTATTTCTCCGGAGCTTGTCAAAGAAGAAGCTAACAAGTCTGGAAAAGAGGTCAATGTTCCGGATGATTTTTATGCGAAAGTTGCGGAACTTCATGAGAAGAAAGAACAGGAACATGCAACAAGAAGAGAAGAGAAACTTCCGTTGGAAGGAGTTAAGGAAACAGAAGCTTTGTACTTTGATGATTATCTAAAAACAGAAAACAAGGCAAAGGTTCTGAAGATAATAGATGGTAATGTTATTCTTGATAAGACTGTTGCGTATCCTACTTCAGGCGGGCAGTTACACGACATTGGAACCATAAATGGCGAAGAGATAAAGGATATAGTGAAACAAGGTTCTGTTATTGTTCATGTTCTTTCTGATGTTCCTAAGTTCAAGGAAGGAGAGGTGGTAACTGTTAAGGTAGATGTTGAAAGGAGAAAGCAGCTGGCTCAGCACCATACTGCAACTCATATTGTTGGGCTTGCAGCTAAAAGAGTCTTAGGAAAGCATATCAATCAGGCCGGAGCAAGAAAGACTCAAAGTAAAGCCACTTTGGACATTTCTCATTATCAGTCTTTGTCTGATGAAGAGATAAAGAAGATAGAACTTGAAGCTAATAACATAGTGAATTCAAAAACCAAAGTTCTCAAGAAATTCTACCCTAGAACAGAAGCTGAGCAAAAATTTGGCATGGCTATATATCAAGGTGGGGCTGTTCCCGGTAAAAGGTTGAGGATAGTTGAAATAGAAGGTATTGATGTGCAGGCCTGTGGAGGTACACACTTAGACAACACAAAAGAAGCTGGAAACATTCATATTCTTAAATCTACTAAAATTTCTGATAGTATTGTTAGGATTGAGTTTACTGCTGGTAAAGCAGCTGAGTCTGAGGTAAGCAGCAAAGAAGATATTTTGGAAGAATCATCAAAGATTTTAGGTGTTGAGATTGATGAGCTTCCGGCTAGAGTTGAAGAACTTTTTCAGGTTTGGAAGAAAGCAAGGAAAGCCGCAAAGAAAAAGCAAGAACTTTCGGAAGAGGATATTAAATTAAAAAGTAAAGAAAAGTTTGAAGGAGATGTTCTCTCAGAATTAGTCAAAATTCTGAAAACTCAACCTGAGCACATTATAAAGACTGTAAACAGATTTCTTAGAGACTTAAAAGATTTCAAGAATTGACTGTTTATTATTTTGGAGGACCATACACTATGGCTGCACGCATAACGTGCTCCTTACTTGGTGTTAGATCGGTGTGGCTATACTCTCCTGATCCCTCGAAATTGAATCCTGGATAAACTGAAACGCCTATTAATGCTGTTCCTTCCGGTATTGTTATCTTTGGGCCTATTGCTGACCCTGCTTTTATCCTGGTAGGGGTTTCTTCTGAGGAATTTACTTTTATCTGTAATCCAAGAGCTGAGTGGGATATTTCTGCATAAGGCCCTATTATTGAATTCGGCAACAGGTAGGAGTGGTCTATCTGAACTCCCTTTCCGACTTTCACATACTTTTCTATGTTTGAATACCTTATTTCTGCTCCGTCCTCTATTATGACTCTTCTTCCTATGAATGTGTTTGATCCTATATTCACATCTCCCGATTTCATTCTTTCTTGGAGAGTTTTTCCCCGGTATTCTCTTTTCAAAGTTTCTTTGTGGATCCATATATTTTTTATGGGGTCATGATAATAATTTTTCCCCAGAGAACCATGTACGGAAGGAAAATTTCCTGCCAATGCTTGTTGTATTGTGCTTAATATGTAGTCTGTTGAACCAAAATCTCCCCAAGAGTCAATCGGTGTTACGTTAACCGGATGTCCGTGTTTTAGTAGACCTGTTATCAGGTCTCCAGCCATATCAAATCCAGATTCACTTTCCCTTCCGTTTCTTACCCAATCTTCGGATAATATCTGCATCAGAGAGTCATTGTCAGTTATGTATCCTGCGGTGTTGACCGGAACTTTTTTCTTGCTTAGGTCCTTGGCAGAATCAAGCCTCAGGGCTAGCACAAGGTCTTCTATACTCTCTGGCTTTTCTGCCAGCTCCACAACTTTATTTGAGTCATCAGCATTGATTAGTCCATAAGTATCAAGAGTGTCTATTGGTTGCATGTCTATGGTCAGGACAGAGATAACCGCATCAGTCTTTCTATGTTGTTGGATAATTCGACTTAGATCAAATTCAAATAGGTTGTCATTTGGAAGTATTATGCTATCTCCAGTTAGGTTTCTGCTTTGGATGTTAGATAGTATAGCATCTCCGCTTCCGTTGTTTGTCCAATCATCTTGTGGGTCAGAGTAGTGGATATCTAAACCAAAAT
Source organism: Candidatus Woesearchaeota archaeon (assembly GCA_016784105.1). GTDB lineage: Archaea > Nanobdellota > Nanobdellia > Woesearchaeales > GW2011-AR4 > JADHVG01. The sequence continues at coordinate 34,809 of JADHVG010000007.1, read as the reverse complement.
TCCTGCCATCTCCAAATCTATTTGAAAGATGTTCTCTATTTTCTAGGTGCTGGGTCACAACGTAAAGATCATTTATTTCTGCTTCTACAAATTGCCTGATTTGTAGTTCTGCTATTGGAGTTCCCATCACTCTTATTAGTCCTTTTGGAATCATTGAACTTTCAGAATAGAGGTTTATGGGTCTGGCTCTAGTTCCCATTCCCCCAGAGGTTTGTACTGCTGTTAAGGTTCTATCTGTCATGGAAGGGGAGCATATCGCATGATTTATAAGTTTTTCTAAAAGAATTACTCATTAGTAGTAACCTAAAAGTTCTAGGAAAGAGTACACTAAAACCTAAACAAAAACTATTCAAAGGTTTCTGAAGGATGTTGAAAATTTTAAGTAGCTATTTCATTGCTTTGTTCAGAGCATCAACATACGCCATTGCAGAAGCTCTTAGTGTGTCTTGATGTGTTCCTATTCCGACATACATCCCTTTAAAGGGTCTTATTTTTCCATCAAACTTTTCATTCTCACTTAATATGACTGTCACTTCTGCTATAGCCTCTCTCCCAGTTCCTAGATTTATGGGGTCGTAATGAACTAGATGAAGTCCTTCCCTCCTATCAACTACTTGGTCTATAGCACTAAAGATTGCATCAATAGATCCTTCATGGTGTTTTCCGTTTCCAGATACATCTTTTGAAGACATTTCGTTTCCATCTACATTAATAACGACCGATGCAAAATAATCTTCAGAACCTTCAATCTTGGAAACAGATCCTAAATCAACAAACTCTAAGCGGTAATCTTGTTCTGTGTTTCGAGAGTCCATAAGGTAGACTAGATCTGTATCTCCTATACTTCTTTTTTCATCTGCCAAGTTCTTGAAATTAGGCATTATGATTTTTTTTACATCCTCATCAGAAATATTATAGCCTAATCTTCTAAGCCTTAGTCCTACTCCTGCATATCCTGATCTTGCAGTTAAACTGTATCCTTCTCCGGACCATCCAACTTCTTCAGGATTCATTATTTCATATCTTCCTCCTTTAATCATCCCATCTTGATGGATTCCTGATCTGTGTCTAAATGCATTTTCTCCAACGATGGCTTTATTTTGTTGCACTGGCATTTCATAGTGATGACTCACTAATGCACTTAGCTCATTAAGTTTGGAAGTATCTACTCCCACAGTTCTTCCTCCAAACAAATCTGGTCGGGTTTTGATGTTCATCACTACTTCTTCTAAAGCAGCGTTTCCTGCTCTTTCTCCTATTCCGTTGACAGTACATTCTATAATATCTGCTCCAGCTTTTACTGCTGCTAAAGAATTTGCTACCGCAAGACCTAGATCGTTGTGACAGTGTATGCTTATCATAACATCTTCAGGGACTTCTCTTCTTAAAGTTGTTATTAACAAGCTTATTTCATCTGGATGGCTGTATCCAATAGTATCTGGAACATTGATTACGTTAGCTCCTGCTTCAATTACTGTTAGGTATCCTTTAACAACTTCATCAAGAGGAGCTATTGTTGCACATTGAAAAGAAAATTCCACCTGACCTTGGTCTCCTAAAAGTTTCCTGGCATGAGCAACCCCTCTAACAGCTCCTTGTAAGACTTCTTCTCTGGAATATCCGTAGTGCTCAAGACTTGAATCATCAAAATTAACAGAAAATGTGTGTATCCCTCTAAAGTTAGCATCTCTAACTGCGCCAAATGCAGTATCAATATCATCATATATTATTTTTCCTGTTTTTTCTATAGGGACTCTTGCTAAACCGAATATCATTGATTCTCTGGAACTTTGTGCAATGCTTTGGACAGCTTCAAAATCTTGGTCTGATGATATGGGGAATCCTGCTTCTATTCTATCAACGTGTGCATTTTCAAGTGCGGCAACTATTTCTAGTTTAGAAGGTATCCCATGTTTTGCTCCTTCTGTTGCTTGTTCACCATCTCTGTTGGTGGTATCAAAAATATACACTTGGTTTTTATCTCTTTGATGTTCCATTTTTTTTATTTCCTCATCATGTTTAGTTTATAGCATACTCTAGAATTTTTTTTTTTAAAACGATGAAAGGTCCTTGCAGAATATGCCAAAATGTTTGGACCTTATAACCGCAGCAGAAGTAAGAGATTTAGAGCTAACAAGTTCAAAGAATTTATTTTATTTGTGTTAGCCATACAACTTAGTTTCTTTATATTCTATTTAAACATTTCTAAATAAACTTACTTAATTTTGATTGATTGTTTATTTCTCTAAGTAATTTGCTATCCTTGAGGTATAGTTCTATTCCACATCCAAATTTTCTTTTTACAAGTTTATTTGCATATTCAAGCATGAGTTCTTTTGAGGAAAATTCTATTCCGGTACCTTCTAAAGCTTTTCTTGTTGCTTCTCTAGTAACCCATACTCCTAAGGGTAACGTATAATCTCCCGTTATGAACCTTAAGGCTATGCAGCTTCCTTGTCTTTTAAGCTGGTTTAATTTTTCTAAGATTGCTAGTTTTACGGTGTAATATCCTCCGGAGGTATTAGAAGCGTAATTTTTTCTTCCTGAATAAGATTCGTGGTCTGTTTTATAGTATGAAGGATTTGCAACACTCATCTCAAATAATTCATAGTTCCATACATTTGGAAAACACAGGACAAGATAGTAATTTCCTAAGTAGCCTCCGAAGAATGCTTTGTAATTTATTTCATTGTGTTTTTTTACTTTATTCATTAGATGTTTTCCCAGAGTATCATCCGTTGCTGTTATGCTCCATCTTGTGGGTACTAATTTTCGATCTTTGCCAATTCCTAATGTACCTACGCTCAATATTCGAGAAAGAAAGTTTTCATCAAATTTATTGTCATAAAGGTAGGTGAGGGCATCCGATGCCTTAAGGTCATCATCATAATGCACTTTCTGGACTTTGGTATGTATTTGTGCATTTTCTGTTAATTTCGCTCTTTTTAGTTCTGCCAGCATCCCAGTAGGAGCCATGTAATTGTCATAGTTCATCCTGAAGCTGGGTTTCTTTTTGAGAGAAATGTCAACATCTACTGGAGCGCTTGCCAGTGATGCTTCTTGATTCAGAAACAAAAACCTGTCTCTTTTTTTTATGTTCAAGTTTGTTCTAGAATTTATCAATGAACTTCTAAACTCAATAATTTTTGGTATTTGCATGCGTTCATAAGCCCAATATTTTGGTGCATCATACAACCACGCATCTTCCGTCTCTTCAGGAGGTGCCATCATCCCAAGGTTTAAGTTTGGATAGTTGTACCTGCCTACAAAAGGCGCAACCATTTCTGAACTAAAATTTTCTTTCACTTCCTTTTTCTTCAGTTTCATTTGAGAATAAGCCTTTGCACATATCGCACAATTAACATCTCCGCAATTGAATAATGGATGATTTTTAGAATCGTATTTTGGGAGTTGCATACCTGTTAAATTTGAAAAAGACGATATAAAATTTTTGTTTTTAGTTTAAATACATTTATATAACAATTAAATTTCCAAAAACTATGGCATTAACAGAAAAACAGTATGATAAGATAAGGGAAGAGCTTGATACTTCTCAAAATCCGCTTATTTTCTTTGATTCTGATGCTGATGGTTTGTGTTCTTTCTTGCTTTTTTATCGATATAAAAATGAAGGTTATGGGGTTATTGCAAAAACCCATCCTAAATTAACAGCAGAATTTGCAAGAAAAATTGAAGAGAATCATGCCGATAAGGTTTTTGTGCTAGATGTTGCGGATGTTGAGCAAGAGTTCATTGATGCTTCTTCTGCGAAGGTCATCTGGATAGACCATCACGGACCTTATGAGCGTAATAATGTGCAGTACTTCAACCCTCGAGTTTCAAACCAAGAAGATAATATTCCTACAACCAACTTATGTTATGATGTTGTTCGTCAAGACTTATGGATTGCTACTTTGGGATGCATCGCTGATTATTTTATGCCTCCTTTTATAGAAGAATTTCGCGAACAATATCCTGATTTAATAGGGGACAAGAAAACTGTGGGGGATATGTATTTTGATACTCCTCTTGGAGAACTCATAAAGATATTCTCTTTTTGTCTTAAGGGTAAGGCTTCTGATGTCATGAGAAATGTCAAGATTCTCACAAGAATAGATTCTCCGTATGAAATTCTTAATAAGGAAACTGCGCGTGGAAAGTTCCTACATAAAAAGTATGAGAAAGCTAAGGTAATTTATGAGGGGTTGTTAAAAAATGCCATTGATTCAGCGGATGATTCTAATTTACTTGTTTTCACTTACGAATCTGATAAAACAAGTTTTACTGGTGACCTTTCCAATGAACTATTGTACAGGTTCCCTGATAAGATGATAATTGTTGGCAGGAAAAAGGATGGGGATGTTCGGATGAGTTTGCGAGGAAGAGATGTTATAATTCCGCCAATCTTAGAGGAAGCGCTTAACGGACTGGAAGGTTATGGTGGTGGTCATGAGCATGCTTGTGGTTGTAGCATAAAAGAAGTAGATTTTAATGAGTTCTTGGATAGGATAAGGAAAAAAATAGAATAATAAAAATCAAACTTTCAGATTCTTGTTGATCATATTGATGATTTTGTCTTTTTTGTCTTTGCTGTTTCTTTTCATGAACATTTCAGTATTTTCTTTCTTTATTTTTGTGTTCATTCTATGAATTTTTTCATTTATTTTACTGAGTCTGCTTATCACCATGTTTACTTTGCCGTCAACGCTTCCTGGAACGGCAACTATCGAAATTTTGTCTCCTTGTTCGTTAATGTAAAATAATTTGCTTCCGCCAAAAGTTTTTTGTTCATCTCGCATCAAGTTCATCAAGGTTTCTTTGTCTGATTCGTTTATGTGTAAAGATATCATGACCGATTCCTTGTACGCATTATTTTTTATTAGGTTGAGTTCTATTGAATCGTTATTGTGTTGCATATCTTCTAGGAACTCCAGAAAGCGTGCATCTTCTTCTATGCTTTCAAAGCTAAAGTGTTCTATAGCATTAACACTTCTATTGACATCTAATGGAGAAATAAGGTTCTTATATACTGGACTTGCATCAAATTCCATGTAAACCACCTCAATACCCTTATTTTCGTTAGATTGCTATTTAATTATTTCGATAATTCGAGGAAAATAATTAAATTTATAAAGAAAATATTAATCTCGATATTCATGCGCCGGTAGTATAATGGTAGTATAAGGGCCTTCCAAGCCTTTGATCTGGGTTCGAACCCCAGCCGGCGCATCCTTTTCTATAAATTTATAAATAATCTTTTTACTTTTGATAGTATGGCAAAAATTCTTTATGGTGTTGCAGGAGAAGGGATGGGTCATGCTGTCAGAAGCAAAGTTCTTATTGAGCATCTACAAAAAAAACACAAAGTAAAGGTTGTTTCTGCTCATAGGTCTTTCAAGTATCTTTCAAAGTTTTCTGATGCAGAAAAAATAGGATATTTTAAGATACTTTATAGAAACAATAAAGCTGCAAACTTATTGACGTTATTAAACAACCTCTTAAGATTCCCGATTATTTTTTACAAAGGTCTTAAAGTTGGAAGGATAATAAAAAAGTTTAAGCCAGAAATCATCTTAACTGATTTTGAACCTATAACCAACTATTATGCAACCATAAAAAAGATTCCTTGTGTTTCTGTGGACAATCAACATCTTATCACGAGTGCAGACCATTCACAAATAACGAAACAGTATAGGTTAACTTCTTTTCTTACTAAGTTTATAATTGATACTTTTATTCTCAGAGTTGATAAGATGTTTATTCTTTCTTTCCTTCCAGCACAGGGGATAGGTGAAGATGTCAACATAATCAAACCTTTATTGAGAAAAGAAATATTAAGGATGAAACCAAAGGACAAAAACCATATTCTGGTGTATCAGACTTCTACAAGCAACAAAGACCTTGTTAGGGAGTTAAGTAAGGTAAATCAGAAATTTATTGTTTATGGTTTCCATAAAAATAAAAAAACAAAAAATGTAATTCTCAAAAAAAACAACGAAAAAGATTTTTTTAAAGATTTAAGAGATTGTAAGGCAGTGATTACCAATGGGGGTTTTTCCCTGATAACTGAAGCTTTGTACTTAAAAAAACCAGTTTTGTCCATTCCAGTAGAAAAGCAGTTTGAGCAAATAATCAACGCTATCCATCTTGATATGTCTGGTTATGGTATGTTTTCCAAGAAAACTTCCGAAAAGGACATAGAAGATTTTATTCATTTGATTCCAGAATATAAGAAAAATCTACAAAAATATGGGAGATACAATAATGCTGAAGCTTTCAAGCTGATAGATAAAACCATAAGTAAACTAGTAAAAAATAGAAAAGAATAAAAACAAAAGTTCCAATAAAAAAAATAGAATGATTTTCGGAAATAAAAAAATAAAAACTATGTCAACTAGGCTTAATTTACAAACAGCAGATGAATTTCTTGGTATTTTAATTAAAATAAAAGCAATCTCTCATAAAAAAGAAATTGCAGAGCTTTTTGTCAATGTGGAGCAGTATAAAACATTCTTAGAACTAATTGAAAGATCTATATCTTTACTTAAGAGTTTAACTGGGAAAGAATCCCGGAGACCTTTTGACAAAAATGAAGAATTGCAAACGTTGTATAGACTAATCCAAACTTTAGAAAATGTAGTTGTAAGAAGTGAAAAAGAATCAAAACAAGAAAGTCAAGAAAAGTTCAACGAGTTTTTTTCTTCAGCAAAGGAAATTATTGATTTATTGCAAGCGTTAAACTCAACATTTCATGCCCTTATGATGGAAATCATGGACGAAGAGCATGAATTTTTGAAGAGATTTCAACAGACAGATGAATCAATCATAGCGATGAAAGGGAATTTTGAAACTCAAATTTAAATCTTCAAGCTTACTACTTGTGACATTCCATGTTCGTTCATGCTAACACCGTAGAGTGTATCTGCTTCTGAGATAACGGAATCGTTATGACTTATTATAAGGTATTGTGCTTTGTCTGAGTATTGTCTTATAAGTTTTGCAAATTTTTCTGAGTTGTGTTTATCTAGTGCGGCATCCACTTCATCTAACACATAGAAAGATGCCGGTTCATGTTCTTGTATTGCGAAGATGAAAGCTAGTGCGGTCATGGTTTTTTCTCCTCCAGATAAACTTCTGATGTCTAGGAATTTGCTCCCGGTTATTTTAACATTTATCCTGACTCCGGCTTCAAACGGATTTTCTGGATCCTCTACGACTAGCGTTGCTTGTGAGCCTTTGGTTGTTAAGCTGGTGAAGAATTTCTGGAAATTTTCATTTACAACCTCAAATACTTGTAAAAATAGTTCTTTTTTCTTTCCTTCTATTTCTTCCATCATTTTCATGACTTCTTCTTTTTCTGTTCCTAGAAGTTCTTTTTTCTCCATTAAGTTGTTGTATTCCTTCTCAACATCTTCATAGATTTCTAAAGCCCGCATGTTAACACTGCCTATTTGTTCTCTCATTCTTTCAAATTTACGAATATCATTTCTCAGTTGTTCTTCTGTCCTGTCTAAGTCCAGTTTTACTCCTTCATACTGTGAGAATTCTTGTTCTAATCCTGCTATTATCGCTTGTATTTCTGCATGTTTTAATGATAATGTATTTGCTTTTATTTCCGTTTCTCTGCTGTCTTCCTGTTCTTTTGCTATCTTGTTATCATTTTCTTGGATTGCTTTGTCTATTTCTGATCTTTTTTGGAATAGTCCTTTGAACTTGGCATAAAACTCTTGTGCAAGCACTTCTTTTTCATCAAGTTCTTTCTCATTTTCTTTTATGCTATGCTCTAAACCTTTGAGCTCCTCGGAAAATTCTTGTTCATCTTTTTGTAGTTGTTTTATTATTTTGTCTGTTTTTTCCAATTCATTTTTGTATATGCTTTCGGATTGAGTATCTCGTAATTTTATTTCAGAATCAGTTTTTAACAGATCTTCATTTAATTGTCTTAATTTTTCTTCAAAAGCATTTAGTTCTGCCAGTAAAGCAGGATTTCGCAACTGTGCAATTGAAGATCTTAGTTTTTGTTTTTCTGTTTTTACAAGAGCAAGTTCCTGATTTAATGTTGAAATTTTTTCTTGAATAAGATTTATTTTTTCATCCATTGCTTTTCCGGATGATTCTAGACTTCCTTTTTTCTCTTTAGATGCTTCCAGATCCGAATCATCCAAATGGAGGGATTTTTCCATTTTGATTATTTCTCCTTCTAGGTTTGCTTTGAATGTTCTTAATTTTACTATGCCTTCTTCATTTTCCAGTTTCCTTGTTTCCAGCACGTTTATTGTGTTTTTTAATTCTGATATTTCTGCTTCAAGTTTTTCAATTCCTTCTGTGATATCTTTTTCTTTGAAGCCCATGCTTTGTTTTCTTTTTAGTCTGTAACCTCCTTGCATGGTTCCGCTTCTTCCGGATAGGTCTCCGTCTAAAGTTACAAATTTTGCACTGCCTATTCCAAACTTGCGAGCGGTTTCTATGTTATCCACAACTATGGTGTCAGATAAGGCAAATTCAAAGGCTTTCTTGAACTTAGTATCAAAACTTACGAGATCTATTGCCAAGCCATGACATCCTTCTTCATTAGTGAACTTTTTTGTAGAAGCATCAGCAGGTCTTGTTTTTATTTTGTTCAAGGGAATAAAAGTAACAACTCCTAATTTATTGTTTTTGAGGTATTTGATGCATTCTGATGCTGTTTTATCATCTTCCACAACTATACTCTTTATTTTTGGTCCTGCTGCAATTTCCAGAGCAAGTGAGTATTTTGATTCAACGTTTCCTAACTCTGATACTGTCCCGTAAATATTGGGATTGTTTTTCTTTAGGTCCATCACTCTTTTTATTGCTATGTCTGCATAATTCAGTTCACGAGTAGAAACGTGTCTTGCTTGTAATTTGCTTAGTTCTTCTGCTTTGTCTGTTATTCTTCTTCTTGCAGTTCCTAGTTGTGCAGCTAAGCTGGAATCTTCATCAATCTTTTTGTTTAGGTCCAGAGTAGAATTTTTGAAGTTTCCCCTATTGTTATTGAGTTCTTCTAGTTGTTTTTTGTGTTCTTTTTCAACTTCAAGAACTTTTTCCATCTGTGAATCTATGTTGGAAAGATCATGGCCTATCTTGTCTTTTTCTCTTATGAGGTTGTGTTGCTGTTCTCGTACTTGTAAGACTTCTTTTTCAAGTGTTTCTGATTTTTGGTCTATTTCTTCTATTTCTTTTTCTATTCCGCCTAGATCTCCTAACTTATTTTTTTCTTTGAATTGTGATATTTTTTGGCTTGTGAATTCTTTTTCTTTTTTCTTTTCTGTTATTTCTTCCTGCATCGCTTTTTTTTCTTTTTCAAGTTCATCTATTTTTTCTTGAACTTCTTTTGTCCCTTCTTTTAGGTCATTTTGTCTTTGTTGAATTTTGGAGAGTTCATTCCTTAACGCTTCCGTCCTAGAGTTTTTTTTGGTAAGTTCTATCTTCAGATGCTCCACTTCTTTGTTTAGCTTTACTTGTTCAACTTCTCCTTTCTCTTCTATCTCGTGAGTTATGTTGTCTATTTCTTCTCTTTTTTTCTTGTTATCAGTTCGTATTTCTTCTATCTTGTTGTTTACTTTTTCAAGTTCGCTTTTGGAAGAATTAAGTTTTTCTTGTAAATTATTTCTCTCTTTTGTTTTTCTGTCTATCTGCAGCTTTAGGTGGGAAGCCTTGTTTATTTTTACTTTCTCATTCATCTCTTTGTACTTTAGAGCTTGATCTCTATCTTTTCGCAATTCTTTTAGGTAGGTATTTCTTTCCGCTAGAACTATTTCTGTTTCCTTGAGTCTTTCATCAACTTTTCCTAGTTCTTTTATTGCTTTATCTCTTTTTTCTTCATAGATGGAAATTCCTGCTATTTCTCCTATTAGTTCTCTTCTATCGTTAGGGTTCATTTCCACTAATTTTACGATGTCTCCTTGAAGAATTATGTTGTAAGCATCTGGGTTTATGCGCGCAATTCCTAGTAGTTCAAGTATTTCTTGTCTTGTTCTTGTTTCATCATTTATTTTGTATACTGATTGGCCAGATTGACGAACAATTCTTGAGATTTTTACTTCTGCATCTTCTGTGGGGAATATTTTTGTTGTGTTATCAAAATAGATTGAGACTTCTCCATGTTTTGCAGGTTTTTTTGCTTTCCCGCCATTATAAATCAGATTAGAACTTTTTTCTGCTCTTAGTGATTTTGCAGAACTTTTCCCTAGAACGAAACACAGTGCGTCCATCACGTTGCTCTTTCCAGAACCGTTTGGTCCTAAAACACAATTGAATGAATCATTGAGAAGTAGTTCTGTGTGTTTTGCAAAGCTTTTGAAGCCATTCATCACTATCTTGTTTATTTTTGTTCCCTTTGATGCTGGAACCGTCACTTGCACTTGCTCTTCCATAATGGTAACTTCCTAATAAGATTATATTTAAAGTTTTTTATACCTTATAGGTAAATTAACGAATTTTCTATAATGGCAATCTGAGAATAGATCAGTTCCCCCCAATCTCACCTCTTTTTCCCTGTGAATTCCCGTGTTTTTTGGTTGCGGGCTTGCTTTATTCCCGTGTTTTTGGCTTGGGCCTTCTTGTTTGTGTAAAATGTATGTTTTTTGTTTTCTGTGAAGTATTTGTCCTCTTTTTGAGTAGGATGGCTCCCTTCGTTGATTCGTGGGGGTGGTTTGGAAAGAATTCTGTTAAGGGAGCCAGTAAGCATTAAGTTTGTTTGGGTGGTTTTCTCATTTCTTGGAGCCACATAAGACCTATACCTATCATTTCTTTGTTGAATCTGTCTGTTAGTTTGTATGTTTTTTTGTAAAGGTCGTAATCAATTAATCCCATGCTCTTCATCGGTGTTAAAATTCTATCATAAAATTGTCTTTTGTTATAGGAAACTTTGACTTTTTTGCCTTTGTATGGTTCTTCATCGATGATGTCTGTTATTAGTTCTCCATCGTGTAATTTGGTAGCAAAAAGTGACATTTCGGTTTTGTTTATCTCGCTATTGTTCTCTTTTATCATTTCTACCAGAAGCTTAGCTACTATTATCTGTTGTTTTGTTGCAAAAACGACCTCATAAATGTCTTCCGGTAGGTTAAATCTGTCAAATAATACGACCATAATAATAGCATAGAGACTAGCTAGTATATAAATATTACTATTTTGTATACTAGTTTAGCTTTTAGTAGTATAAGTAAAATCATTATTTAGCCCATACAGAAACCTTTAAATCCTATTTCTTCAAAGAACTATTATGCCAAAACCAGAAAAATTTACTTTTAGGAAACTATTTTCTCAGCTCTCTCCTGTCATGATAAGTCCGAAAGGGACTTCGATAACGGTATCTTTGTCCAAAAGATTCTTGATATTTCAGATTCTTGAAAAACTAACAAAAAGAATTGAGGACGACCCTTACCTTAATTTTGTGTCTGTACTAAAGAACTACAAGGTTCTTGGAAAGTTTCTTACTGGAACTTTATATGAGCTTCATAGAGATAGGAACAAATTATACTTCAAAAATTTTTTTATTGACAGAAAATTGTATGAGCTGGTAAAAACTGATCTTGAATGGGTTTACCATAAGCATGAAAAGACCAAAGACTTAGAACAAAGAAAGAAAGATATGAAAATGACAATAACCAAAAGAGGAGTTATTGTTTATGATAATTATCAAAAAAATAATTTCAATGTTTTATTAACAACTATCCATTCTGGTACTTGGATGCGTAAAGACATACAAGACAAACAAACTCTTACTCATGAAAAAAGGTTATTGGAAGAGGACATAGATACTCATAAGATATATTCTAATCTTGTTTTGGAAAAAGGAGGTATCTGGATAGATAACAAGTCTTCAAGGTTTGCATGTGATTACAACAGAGATCCGGGACGCGCAATTTACTCTAATAAACAGGAAAAATGGATTGATAAGATCTGGAAAGGAGACCTGTCAGAATTCCAAAGACGTTGGTTATTAGAGGGGTATCATGAGTTTTACTTTACTTTGTCTAGGTTGATCGAAACATATCGTTTCAATATTATTTTTGATGGACATTCCATGAAAGACGCTTCTGGACGGCCTGAACTGAGTTTTGGCACAAAGTACATCTCAAAGTTCTACATGCCTATAGTTAGGAGTATGCAACGCAAGCTTGCGAACATGGAGTACCATCCAGTTTCATTAAATGTTCCGTATGGTGGAGGTTACATCTTAGAATGGCTCAACAACCAATTTCCTGACATATTTATTTGTTCTATGGAAGTAAACAAAAAACTTTACATGACTAAAAATCGTAAAAAGGTTTTGCCAAAGAAACTTGATACCTTATCTAAGAACATAACTCAAATATTTGACATTGAAGACGAATTATAGCTACTTTTTTAAATAGCAAAATATAGCTATTTTTAGGGGTAATATCTTTTTTTTTTATCATAAATTTTTTTGAATATGGCAGCTAAAAAAACTAATGCAAAACAAGAAGCCATCCGGAAAGGCATGAAATTCGGAATGGAATTTGAGCTCTTTACTTTAGATGAAGAGGGCAGGATGACTAATGCTGGTGAGAAACTCATTAAGCGTGTTAAGGCTGCTTCTCCAAGTATAGATATTGTGAAGGAATGCGGAAAGAATATGATTGAGATTAAGACTTTTCCGCACAATAATATTCCTGATATCCTGTTTAAGGCTATGGATGATTTTGAGTCTGTTTTGCATAGTGCTGAAAAGGAAGGGATTGTTTTGTATCCTTATGGAACCTATCCTGGTACTTTTTCTCCGGAGTTCTCAAGAGAAAAGGGTTATAAGATGAAGGAACAAATTTTTGGAAAAAACCGTTTTTCCATAGCGGCAAGATGTCTGGGTTTACATTGTCATTACTCGCTGCCGTGGGGTGTCTTTGATTACACTAAAAAAGTTATCAAGCATCTTGTGAATTCTAAAAACAAACAGAGTATGGTTAATACTTACAACCTTTTTATTGCGATGGATCCAGCTCTAACAACTTTTGCTCAAAGTTCTCCGTTTTATCAGGGAAATTTTTTGGGAAAGGATTCAAGGGTTATTGTGTATAGGGGGGGAGATGTCTTGAAGTATCCTGCCGGTTTGTACACTAATCATCAAGATTTTGGTATGTTGCAGCCTTACAAGGTTACTGGAACAGATTTATTGCAAATTATAAATCATAGGTTTGATAGCTGGAACGATATTCTTAAGAAAGTGAACATTAGCTTGAAAGCTTTTATGAAGCACGGTTCTATTTTAGATACAACTTGGAATCCTGTTAAGATTTCTTCGCATGGTACACTAGAACAGCGAGGCATGGATGTTAATCATCCCCGCATCATAATTGCTGTTGCTACATTGATTGAGTACATAACAAGGGACGTTCAGGAAAATTTTGTGCAGATACTTCCTTCAGATATTGGTTTAACTGAACCGTTCAAGAAAGAAGGTAATATAATTTACATTCCTCCTCACACTCATGTACGTTTTGAACTGCAACCTAGGGCTGCGTATGAAGGCCTAAGTAACAATGATGTTTTAAATTATTGTAGGGGTCTTCTTAAACTGGGAAAGCAGTGTGTTCCTAAAGAGCGTTTGCCTTTAATAGAGCCGTTGGAAAAAATGCTCAAGAACAAAAGGACGGTTTCTGATGAAATCTTGAATGATGCAAAAAAGATGGGATTTTCCAAAAACATTCCAAACAAGCAGGCAGCAGAACTAGCTTTAAAACATTCTAAAGATTTGTTTAAAGAAATAATAATGACTAAACAATTGATTAAGAAGTTATAAGCTGTTTCCAAAAAACCTTTCTATTCTTTCTTCGTAAACTTTGCTTATTTTAAAGTTCATGTTTTCCGGAAAACAATCATAGTAGTTTTTCCATGCAAATCTTTCGTCTAATAACACAATTACTCCTTTGTCGTTTTCTGAGCGTATACATCTTCCGGCATTTTGCAAACATTTGGTGATAGCTGGGAAGATGTACCCATATTCCATTCCTTTTCCGTATTTTTCCTGGTAGTAATCTATTAGTTCTTTGGTTTCCAGGTTTGGTTTTTCTAGTGGTAATCCGATTATGACCACTGCTTTTAGGAAGTCTCCCGGTAAGTCTATACCTTCCCCGAAACTTCCTGCGGATGCAGCCAGTAATACTGCTCCTTCATCTTTGTGGCTTTTGAATCTTTCCAGCATGTCGTGCTTTTCTTTATTGCTCAATGCTTGCTTTTCCAGAATTTTTTCTTTTTTACATATTTCGTAGAAGTACTTATACACTCTATCGCGCAAAAAGTAGCTTGGAAAAAACAAAGCAACATTTCCGGGTACCTTGTTTACAATTCTATTGCAAGTTTCTGCTATTTTCTTATACTCTGATTCACTTCTTCTGGAATATTTTGTTGTTGTTTCGGGTATTATCAAACTCAACCTGTTTTCTTTTGGAAATGGATTTCCGTATTCTTTTTCTAAAGTATTTGAAAATCCTAAAATGTCTGCATACATGTGGGTTGGTGTCAAGGTACCAGACATCAGGATTGTTGAGTAAGATTTATCAATAACATCTCTTGTTAACAGAGAAGGGTCTAGGCATTGGTAGTTTAGTGTTATTATGTCCTTATCTTCACTCTTGCTTAAGATTCTCGCAAACCCGTTATCATCTCCTATCCAAACTTCCAGAAACTTTGCTATTGATGATACATAGCTTTGTTTTTGTTTTTCTTTGATGTCATCTCCTATGAATGTTAGGTCTGATATTAACTCGTCGTATTTCATTTCTTCATTTATTCTGTCCATTAACTCATATTTCCTTATCAGTTTTTCTTCTGTGTTAAAGTTGAGATTTGATGAAAGTTCTTCAAATATGTCTTGAAGTTTTTTTACTTTTACGAGTGCATCGAAGAATTTGAACTTGTTTAATTCTTTTATCGCTCGTTCTATCATGAACGTGGAAAGCTTTGCTGTTAGCATGTCTCTTGCTCTTCCAGGAAGGTTGTGGCCTTCATCTACTATTATTATGCACTCTTCCAGTTTCTTGTCTGCACGGGCAAGCAAGCTTTCTCTTATTGGAGAGTTAAATATGTAATTGTAATCAGCAATTATAACAGAAGCATTTTTGGACATTAATGAAGCCATCTCGTAAGGGCACATCTTCGGTTTTTTACAGCACTCAACCAATTCCTGTACGTGCAACGGCCCAACGTCTTGAAGTTCTTTTAGCTTAACTTCTGCCTCAACTGTTACTGTCCTTGATTTTTTCCTAACATTTTCGTAGAATTCACATTCGTTCTTTTCCCGTAAGCTTTTGCAGTAATCTAGAAAATCAGAATTGTACAGGGCATCAACTTCTTGTAAGCACATGAATTTTTTCCCGATTAAATCTACAATGCTAAAATTGTTTCCGTGCTTTTTCTTTATTGCTTTAAGTGTATCAACTGCTATCTTGTGTTGAGTGTGGCGAGAAGTCAAGAAGAATATTGTTAGATTATTTTTTATTGCAAAACTTAGAGCTGGTGCAAGTGCAGATACTGTTTTTCCTATTCCTGTTGGAGCATGAAAAAGTATGTTTTTTTTCTCTTTTAGTGAGTTATGGACATCATCTATAACTAAATCTTGGGTCTTTCTTACTTTGTCATGCGGGAACAGCATTTCATCGATTTTTTCAGGCATTGAAGAAGTGAAAGTAATTTGTTTTATAAGTTTTGTTGAAAAGTTTTTTTTATATTGTGTTATTTTTATTGTTTTCCCGACGGGTTTTTATTTTTTTTAGAAACCTTTAAATAGTGAGTATATACTCCAAAGTATATTCCAAAATCGGGACTTTAGAGAGAATATGATTTTTTGGATTAATATTTTGGGGGAATTTTTATGGATAATAAAGCAATTTTCAACGTCTTTTTTCGTGAGAAACCTGCTATGATGCTGGTGCACATGAAAAACGCAAAAGCAGACATGTACGCTTCTTCACTTGCAAAAACGGTTGACTGTACGTATTCTCATGTTGTTAAAATTCTTCAGGAAATGGAGAAATCAGGTCTTGTTAATTTTGAAAAACAAGGAAGATTAAAACTTCTTACTCTTACCAAGAACGGTTCTGAGATTGCAGACCATATTGATGGAATAAGAATGAATCTTAATTAATCCTATTTTTTATTTTTCTAAACTATTTCTTCCATTGATGCTTTTGCTAGAACTAATTTAGCGTTTTCTATGAATTTTTGTTCCACATCTGTTGGCATTAGGGCTCCTGCTGCGTTGGCATGTCCGCCAGCTTCACAGTCTTCTATTCCGGTTGTCATTTTCATCATGAGATCTTTTAGGTCTATATCTTTGTGTATGCCTTGCATTCTTAAGGATACTTTTGTTGTTCCATCTGCTAGTTGTGCTAGGGACATTATGAATTGTTTGGTGAAGTTATTTGATTTAGATAATATGGAAGCTAAAGTTCCTATGATTGTAGGCCTTATACTGTCTTGTGCATTTATTATCATATAGCTGTCTCCTTGAATTATAAGTTCGCTATCTGCATTTGCTTCATACCATCTTAATGAGCTTACTATCTCTTTTCGGTAGTGTCCCATCGTGGCTATTGCTTTCTTTTTGAGTTTTATATCTCCGAGACAGGCTCCTATCCCTAGTGAGGCTTTGTCCATGCGCCCACATGCATTTAATAAAGTTGCAAATTCTTTTGCATCTCGTGTAGGACTTCCTTCATTTTCTTCTTCAAGCAAGTAAACATTTCCCAGAACATCTTCAGGGTTTTCTTCGTTAAACCTAGTTAGTATCACTCCCGTAACCAGCTTCTGCATTTCTTCTTTTGTTAAATCCTTTACTTTCTTCCATCCTGTTCCATTTTTTGGGTTGATTCCTACTTGTTGCAAAAATTGTATGGAACCAGATTCCGAACCAGAAACTCCGGGTATGTAAGGATCAGTTGTATACTCCAATATTTTGTATAATGGCCTTGTTTGTGCTCCAAACATTCTTAGACCCCTAATAACTTTTATTTTTTTTTTCTCAATTGCTTTTTCAAGTATTTCTTTGTTGATTCTTTCAAAACTGCCTTTTTCCTGCATGTCTCCCATAGCACCTATTATCGCTACGTGCGCAAACTCTTCCATTCTCTTATCGGCTGCACTTGCGAATAGGTATGCCATTCCTGCTCCAGCTACTTCTTTTCCACCATCTATCCCAAATTTGTGGGGGTTAACAAAACTTATGTCTTTACTTTCTACTCCTTTTTTTTCTGGATCGTGATGGTCAAGAATAATCACTTTTTTCCCTGCAAATTCTTTTTCTATTGTGGATAGTGCTCCGGATCCTAGATCAGTAAAAATAAAGAAATCGTAGGGTTCTTTTGCTAAATTTGCCAGAGTATCTGGTTTTATTTGCTGCACTATTGAGAGTGAGTACTTCCTATCCTCAGTATTTAGTAGTTTTACGATTAAGGAAGCTGCGCTTATACCATCCGCATCTAAATGGCTGATTACCCTTATAACTTCGTCTTTGGGTATTTTGTGGAATTGTTCAACAGCTTTCAAAATATCTTTTTTTAATAGCTCATAAGAATCCATTTTCAGTATTTTTTGGGAAGAAGATTGTTTATATAGTTTTGGATTTGATTATTATCTTCCAAATCGTCTTTCTCTTGATTTAAATTCTTCAATTATTGCTGCAAGGTCTTCTTTTTCGAATTCAGGCCATAATTTGTCTATAAAAAATAGTTCGGAGTAAGCACTTTGCCATAATAAGAAGTCACTCATCCTTTTTTCTTTTCCTGGTCTAATGAAGATGTCTGGAGAACTAGAAAGATATAAGTTTTCTTCAACAGCAGATTCATTAACATCTCCAATTTTTATTTCATTATTGTTTATTTTAGTGATTATTCTTTTCACAGAATCTACTATTTCTGCTTTACTTGAATATGCCATTGCGAAGTTTAGTTTGAAGGGAGTGTTGTCTTTTGTCATTTCCATTACTTTTTCCATTTCTTTTTGTATGTCTTCAGGAAATTTTTCCAGTTTTCCAATAAACTTAACCCTGATTTGGTGTTTCTTTAGATTTTCATCCTTTTCCAATCTGCTAATGTTTTTTTTGAACAAAGAGAATAGCGCTTTTTTTTCAATTTCTGGTCTATCAAAGTTGTCCATGGAGAACGAATACAAGGTTAATTCTCTAACTCCAAGGTCCTTGGACCATTCCAGAAGTTTTTCTACTTTTTTGACTCCGAATTCATGTCCTTTCCATGCTTCTTTTCCTAATTTTTTTGCATATCTTCTGTTTCCATCTAGTATGATAGCGACATGTAGTCCTTTGTTTCTCATTCTGCTTAGAATCTAGTGATGGTTTATAAAAATTTATAATAAAATAGGGCATTATTGTAAAGATGAGGCATAATTATTGGTCAGCACTATGGCTTTCATTCTTTATTTTCTTAATTTTTATCTTGCAGAATATTTTGAATAATATAACTGATATTTTTATTTTGGATAGTAGTTTGTACTTTACCCGGCCTTGGACACTAATAACTGCTATATTTTTACACAGCAACATCCAGCATTTATTCTATAATTTGTTCGGACTTGCGCTGTTCGGAACTATCTTAGAGTATATAATTGGAACAAAGAAATTTCTCAAGTTATTTTTCATAGCTGGATTAATAGCTTCTTTAGCTTCTATACCTTTTTATTCAAGAGTTTTAGGAGCCTCTGGTGCAATTTTTGGTATTATAGGAACTTTAGCTATGTTAAGACCTAGGCTTATGGTGTGGGTTTATGGGATGCCGATGCCGATGATAGTAGCATTATTCATCTGGGGCATAGGCGATTTATTGGGAATTTTAGCACCTTCCGGAACTGCGAACATAGCACATCTTGCGGGTATGGCTTATGGAATTTTTGTAGGGTTTAAGTATAGGAAAAATTTTGCTGAGAAGAAACCAAAAAAAGAGAAAGTTCATATTGATGAAGGAAAAGTTAAAGAGTGGGAGAAAAGCTTTTGATTTATTCGCTAAAAAGTCCAATAAAGATTTCTTTCGGTATTTCTATTCCGGCATCAATAAAGCTTTTTGCTAGATAATAGCTGTCTTCTTTTTTTAGGTTAAAGAGCCTTCTGAGGGTGTAGCTGTTCAAAAACCCTTCATTCATTCTTAAGGAAACTTCTTTCTTACCTTTGAAGACTTTTTTGCTTGAAAAGTTCACACTAAATTCGGTTGTGTCTATACTGTTCCTAGCTAGTTCCCATCTTATTAGATCTTTTATGATAGAATCTTGAGTATTACTCACTATATACTGTTCCATGTCTTCTATTTTTTTGTATTCATGGAATTTTTGTTCTGATGTTTTGTTAAAGCTGTGCACTCGGCCTAGGTACTTTGAGACCTTCTGCCTAGGACCTTTGTCCTTTCCTTTGCTGCGGTTCTTGTACCACTTATTTTCCACTAAATAAGCGTATTCATTACCGTTAATTTTCTTTATTCGGACAAAACTCATGGTAGTTTTAGGCACTATAGTGTTTATATCTTTTTCGTTTCCTGTAAAGCTTAAAACCTTAGGATTTTGGCATTACAAGACTTACAAAGGAATACCAAATCTGTACACTAATTTACAAAATATATGCTAAAATTAAGAAAAAGTATTATTTTATTTCTTTAGCAATTCCCTTCTTGAATTTTTCTGATTCTTTCTTCAATCTTGAAACTGCCGCTTTAAGAGCTTCCCTAGGATCTTTGCCATCTGTTTCCAGAATCAGTTTAGGCTTGCTTATAATTGGATGTCGAGCACTGTAAGTAGAAATTTTAACGCTTTTGTCTTGCCAAAGTTCATTCTTAAGAACATTCATGAACGTATGTCCCATACCGTCCACTTCAAAAACTAGTTTACTTTTTTTGTCTTCTATAACGCTAATTTCCATATTGTTCTGGAATATATCTTGTTTTAAAAACCTTTTGATTGAGATTAGGGTAATTAGAATAGTTTAAAATAGATTTGAGTTTCTCTGTTGATATGAACTTAATTGCTGTTCTAGACGAAGAAATGACAGTAGAAGATCACTTACTTTCTCAAGCAGAGACTGATATAGTTTTAGTTCAAAGAAGCGGAAAAAGATCGTTTTTTAGTAGAGGTCATGATAATTTAATCAAGCCAGAGTATCAGGTATTATCTTTTTGGCCTTTAGTAAAACGTGGAGGATACAAAGATGCCTCATTAGTAGAGCAAGCACAACAAAGATACGTTCAATCAGTTTCAGAAGGAGATGTCGACGAAGGTGTAACCTCTTTTGACGATTTTTTCAATAATCCTTCAATAAGATTAATCGGAGAACCTTCAATTTCAAGAAGTGTTTTAATCTATGACAGTGTTGTTGAAACTGGAAGCACAATGAATCATTGTGTTGAAGAACTTATAAAATAGGATACCAACCATCAAAAATGTATTGTCTGTGTAACAATATTGTAAGATCAGCGACGGAAATAAATTTAATCTGAATTATTCTTTTATTCTCTTAAATCTAAAACAGCTAACCGGAACTCTTTCAATTTTCTTCCGATGAAAGAAATATGTTGCCTTTAGAGGGAAGTTAAAATCCCACCTATCTGTTATCTTAAAGCCATTTCTCGACGAGAATTTTTCAATAAACTCTTTGGTTTCGGACATGTGGAAGCTATAAACAACATCGGAAAGCGAAAAAGCTTTCTCCAAAAAAACTTTGTCTGCGTTCTTTTTTTTAATCCCGAAAGGTGGATTCTCGACGACAACATCAACTTTTTTATCGAAATCAGCAACATCCTTGCACTCAAAAACAGCTTCACCAAGCAGAGTATACTCACTTTCCACTGTTGCAAGGTTCTCTTTAGCTACTTTTAGTGCGTCTTCATCCATATCAATCATGAAAACTCTCACTTTTGCTAATAACAGCATACCTATGCCCAACATCCCAGTCCCACACCCCAGATCAACACTCACTTTTCCTATATCCTTGCGCATGTGCATGTTCCACAGTATCTCTGCTGCTATCTCCGGATCAGTAGGGTACTGTTCAAGTCTCACTTTTGGGTCTTGGAACACCTTAAGCCGAGATAGTATCATCTCAAGTGCCTTTTTCGACCTTATTGAACTCTCACTTTTCATCATTTAGCCTCTATTTTAGCCATTTTTGGCCTATTTCTCCAATATGAACTCTCACTTTTCGTCCTTTTCAGGCCTATTTGACCATTTATCCTATTTTTTACCTGGTTTTAACTCTCACTTTTAGCCTATATTCTGCTATTTTGATCTAAAAATGTCTGTTTTTTAACAATTTTTTGGCTCACTTTTCGATTATATTTCTCCTATTTTTTTATTTATATTTTGAATTTATGGTTTAATTTTTTAAGATATTTATTTTTCTGAATCAATTTTTTTTATTGATCTATATTTTTTCATTAAATTTTCTTTATCTTTTTTCTTACTATCTGCCTTTTCCTTAATATACTTTTCTATTCCCATTTTTGTCCCTAGTAATTCCCATAAAATTCCCAGATCAGTCCTGAGAATATCTAATTTATCGTCTATAACTTAGTCCCAATTAATTCCATAATAGTCCTAATTTGGTCCCAGTATATTCCCAAAAAAATCAAAAAATTTAAATAAAAAGGCAATAATAATTGAGATATGTTCGCTTTATTAAGATCAAAAACAGACAAAAAAATATCCAATTTGCATAGGCTTCTTGAAAGGTCATTTCTAAATGTTAAAAAAGACACTCAGAATATTTTTCAGTGGCTTAATTTTTTGTACCAAAAAAACATGCAGCAGGAAAATACAATAAAACAATTGCAATTAGAGCTTTCTTACATTCCAAAAAGACCTGAAGATATTCGTAAAATTATTGACAGCCATTATTCTTTTGACAACATGATGGAGCGTATAAAGATGCTTAATGAGCGTATGGACACTATGCACGTAAAGCCTTCTCAGACTACTCAATCAGCAGAAAAACCTCGGGAGCTATATGAGTTAGAAAAAAGGCTTTCTACGCTGGAAGAGCAAAGGAAAGCAACAATCAGGGATAAAGTTGTGAAGAGAGTAACCCGAAATTCCAAGGATTACGTTAAAAACTTAATATTTTCTTATATACGTAAATATGGTCAGATAAGCTCTTTACAACTCAAAGAAATGGTAGTTATTGATCAGGGTTTGTGTTCTAAAAGCTCGTTTTATCGTATTCTGGAGGAGCTTGAAGAACAAGCAGAAGTAAGTATTGCTCGACGAGGAAAGCAAAAATATTACCTCTATAAGCATCAGAAACAGCATTAATAGAATCGATATTTTCTACAATATAAAAGTATTTAAATCACGTATCATTTCAAAGAAATGGGGTGGTTAAGATATTTGACAATTTTTTTAAGGAGAGAAAGCGCTATTTCTCTAAAAAACCAAAAATGAGTGACTTTGAGCTCAAAGAAGCTCTAAAAACAGTTAAAACCGAACTGGATGAGCACTTAGAAGCTATTAACCAGAACACAGACGAAATCCAGACCAATTATGGCTGTGTTGATGAACTGCACAACAAGGTCGAAAAGATTGCTGAACGATTGGAAAGTGTTGAATTATTTCTACAAAGCAATAGCAATTTTATCGTCGAGAAGCAAAGCTTTAACATTGAGCCTTTAACTAAATCTGAACAGCATGTTTTTCTTGTTATTTATGCTTTAGAAGATGAAAAGGGTCTTGTTTCCCATATAGACATTGAGAAGAAAACCGGGTTTCCGAGCTATATCGTGAGTGAGTATATTTCCAGGTTAGTTGGTAAAGGAATTCCTTTGATAAGGAGGTATGTGAACAATGCACCTTATCTGAAATTGAATCCTGATTTTAAGAGGTTACAAGCCAAGGAAAACATATTGATGATAGATACTGCGCAAAAAGAGCTCGTTAATTTCAATTAAAAGTTTTAAGTATTTCTTAAAACTTCTATTTTCTTTTTTGATTATTTCTTTTAGTTATTTCTTAAAAGTTTTAATCAATAGGGGTTATTAATTTACAATATGGAAAATAAGTTACCCATTGCTTAAAGAATTCCATCCGGCTAAATACTCTCTGGAAGTATCGATTTCCACTTCAAGATAGCATGCTTCAGTATCATATTTTTGTTCTTTAAGCGCTTCACAACAGAGTTTTAGCTCTTCCAACATGCTATCTGCGTTTGAAATATTTTGGCTTCGTAATTCCTTTTTTATTCTCGAAACAAGACTCTTTGATGCGGTTCTGTATCCCACTTTTTTTATTTCTTTAACCTTATTTGCTATGGAATTCATGAAACTCAAGTTGGAGTTATCTTTTAAGTTTTCTAAATCAGATTCCATAGATTTGTAATCTCCCTTATTAGCAGAATATCTTGCAGTAAAAAGCAATTTTGTTACATTTATAGAAGGATCATCTCGCGTATCGCTTTCCGTCTCATACAACCTATTCACCCTGCTTTTATCACTAGCTTTATTCCAATGAGCTTGTTTAGAGTAGTCTACTTCTCCCATTTTATAAATCATCTAGCGGACTTCTTACTTTCCGTAGTTGTTCTTTACTTACTTGTGTATACCTTTGAGTAGTTGCCAGATTCGCATGCCCTAGCAGTTCTTGTATTATCCTTATATCGGTCCCTGATTCCAGTAAGTGTGTTGCGAAGCTGCTCCTCAAAGCATGACAAAACACTCTTTTCTTGATTCCTGCCTTCTTGGCTGCATCCCCTACTATTCTTTGGGCTTGTCTTGTACTTAGAGCTTTATCTTTAACATTGAACAAGTATTTCGATTCATTTTTTCTTTCATTAAGGTAGGAATTGATAGTGGGTATTAGATCTCCTGAGATTATGAAGTTCCGGTCTTTGTTTCCTTTACCTGCTTTAACAAACCCGAATTTGTCTTCCAGATCAAGATGTTTTACCTTAAGATTTACACATTCCGATACTCTTAATCCAGAAGAATATAACATTTTTACCAGTAACTTATGTTTAGGGTTGTCTATAATTTCAATAAGTTGCTTGATTTCTGCTTTGGTGAGGACCATTGGAAGCTTTTTTTCTAGTTTTGGCATCTTTATTCCTACAAATAAACCTTTCCCGAGCATTTCGTCATACAAAAAACGCAAAGAACTCATTGCTAGGCTTACTGAACTTGGTTTAAGGCCTCTTTCTGACATCAGATGGGCCATGTATGCTTTGATATCATCTTTCAGCACATCTTCCGGTTTTTTATCAATAAATTCTAAGAAGTTGGTATTGTGAAAAGTATAAGAGTTAATTGTTTGTTTACTAAATCCTCTTATCTTGAGTTCTGTTTGCAGTTTTTCAATCATTTTCTGGAATATCCATTATGAAATCGTATCTTCCTTTTTGCGTTTCAATACCCCATTCCTTAAATCTACTTCTAAGTTTTGAATATGTGTTAAAAGCTTCAGAAAAATGAACAACCACTCTAAGTTCTGGTCCTTCTCCAGGTTTTGCATAAATCTCCCATCCAAGGTTGGATGATTTATCTTTAATCACACTACCACTGTTACTTAAGTTAACCAGTCCTATTTCCACTGGAGCAGAACCGGTTGTAATAGCATTTTGGACTATATCTGTGATTTCTACCCCTATTTTCTTTGGGTCATATAACATGTTGCAGTATAATTCATCCAAAATATAAAAAACTTCGTATAATATACATTACACGCCCTTTTTTTCTGACCCTCTACGAGTTTCTCGATGAGAGTTTCTTTTCACATACAAAGCTCCAAGAAATCATCTAACAATTTCCATTGTAAAGAAAAAAATTCAAACTGTCGCAAGCGACAACAATTACGCTCGCCACATTGCTCGCTATCTATATTCTTCGAGAAACAAGGGTTGAATTGAGAATTATTAATAAGGGACACGTATCCTTTTTAGAAAATTAGCTAGGACATTCACCTTCTGTCCAAGAATCTACGCCAGCAGCGCAAGCCGTACATCCTGTTGGATAGGTAACCTCATCGCTGCCACACACGGGGATGTATTCTCTTGTGCAGATCTGGTTCATTTTTTCTTCTTCTGTGCAAACATGTGCAGCTTCTTTGAACTTACAGAGTGGGACACACTGTGCGGTGCATATTTCTGCATTTGGGTCATTTCTACATGCTGAAGCACACTCATCAAATTCCCCACCTAAAGCTTCGCAATTTTGCTGCGAAATGTCTTCGCATTCATTCGAGTCATCAATCCAATTTCCCCCTAAATCCCCACATGAATTTTGATTATCGCTTTCGCATTCCCATTCATAAGAAATTTTGATATCTCCTGCACTGCACTTATTACTGTATGTAACTCCATCAACTCCGCAGACAGGATTCCAATCTGCTGTGCACGGCTTTGGAATTTTTTTTGCAGGCTCATTAGCAACTTGGTTTGAACAAGCGCTAACAATAAGCAAACTAATGACGAGAAATACGAATGATAATATTTTAATTTTCATAATAATCTTCCTACTATAGTTTCTAGTTTAGGTTATATATAAATATGTTTACTAAATGCCCCTAAATATTCTAAAAAAGAATTCCCAATTCAACCTCAGACTTAGCCTCATTTCTTTCATATAATGTGTGTACATTATATGGTTCAGCCACGCCAACTAACTTTTCAAGAAATACTAATTGTAAACACGAGAACGCTTATCTATTTTGGACACAATAATCTTATTTGGATTGTATTGAACTAAATACAGAATTCTTTGTTCTCCCACCCGAACACGAAAAGCCTTACCTTCTTTGTAATCCTTAACTCTTTCTACTTCTGAAGGAAAAGGATCTTCTTCTAGTTTATCGATTCTATCTCTTAACCTTAACTTTGTATCGCTATCGAGCTTCTTGATATATTTTCTAGATCTCGAAGAGAATTCTGCAGGAAATTGAACCATCTTAATCAAAAACTTGATCTTTAGTAAAAAGTTTTCCTTCTTTATGTTCTTTTAAAGCTGCATCAAGTGCTTTTTTATCATCATCACTAAGTGTAGAATCATCAACTACTCTTTCCTTGATTAGATCAATTTCTTGTTTCATAGAGTTCATTCCTCGCTCCAAATTCAACAATTTATCCATTATTTGTTTTTCAAACATTTCGCTCATTGTAAATCAAATAGTGGCTTCTCCCTATAAAAATCTTCGTATTTATCTTTAAAAAGTACAGAAACGCCTCTTTTTTGGAGTGCACAACGACTTAAAAATCCCTTGTGTGATATAATTGAGGTCAGAAAAAAAGTCGCAGTCCATCAAAGCCTGCTTGCGTATAATGTGTGCTAGATGCGTCCACTTTTCTGGGCATCACAACCCCCAAATGCTCCTGTAACTTTTGCTACGCAAAAGTCTCGTCTGTCAGGGTTGCCTGACGACGAGCCATTCTGTCACCTAGCTCCGCATTATATGAACTTTTTGGACTCCCTCGCTTCTTTCATTGGTAAGAATTCAAGATGTTGAGGTTTTTACATTAAACAGGTGTTTTGTTCTGAAACAACTGTAATAGAATTAAGTTTTGGGAAGAAATAATCAGTAAACAATTTGTTTTTTTATTGGGGAAACAGCAACATCATAGTCTCCGATTTGTTTTGGGTCAAATCCTGCTTGGGTTATCGCTTTGTTTAATGCTCCGGTTAGATCTTGTGAGCCATTCAAAAGCACAATTCCTTTTCCTAAAAGGGTAGGATTCATCCTGTTTTCTTGATCTAGGTATGTGCTGGTAAAGTCTTGCCATAAGTTTCTATTGTGCCATAAATCTTTTTTATCGTAGATTTTTGCGCTGATTCCTTCATTAAAAGTTTTTGGATCAAGTCCTGAATCAGGATTAAATTGGGTTTCTGATAAGAATAGTCTTGCAACTTCCATGTCAATTCCATGAGGAAGACCTTGTTTGGTGATATATCCTGTTAATTCAGCTCCTGCTTCCAAGAACGCATAGACTAGATCGTGACCATAACTTTTTCCAGGATTCATCTCAGTAGCATAGCCTAATCTCTTCCCGGTAGGATCTCTGAATTCAAAGGAAGCTCCGCTATTTTCGTCTTTCAGTATTTCATAAACTTGTTTTAAGGATGATAGTTTTCCTTCTAGGTCTATGAGCTCTCCCTGTTCAGGAAGCACGTGCATCATGCTGTTTATTGCGTGGCTTATTTCCATTTTTACATAACAGAATCTTGTTGTTTTGTAGTATCGCTCTTTTTTGGGACGTTGTTAGAACCTGGGTAGCGTCCCTTAATTCGTAAGAATAACTATCTAGGAATCTCTTTGATTTAAAAAGCTTTCTTTTTGTTCCCTCTACAAACTACCGAATAGCTAAATTACTATACCAGTATACAAAATAGAAAAGTATTTAAATGAGTGAATCAATAAGCTCAAAACTAGTGTTTTCAATAACATCATGCTTAAACCCAGAAGCACAAACGTAAACGGAGCAAAGAATCTCGAAGAGAGACTCACGCCTCATTCTACATCGGCAAACGATTCTTCTCCATCTGGAAGAGTACTAAAATTAAAACAAAATCCCAGTTTGTATTTCATCGATAGGTATGCGACTTTAGATGAGAATCCTCCAGAATCTGAATTGCTCAATCATTCTGAATCCGAGGTGCTTATCGGAGATACAACCTATGACCTACACCATCTATCGCTGGATGAAGCAGTAGAAGAAAGAAAAGACACAAGATGGTCCAAAAAAAATCCAATTCTGATAGTTCCTTACTTGAATGAGGGATATGCTAGAGATACTGTTACAGCGCTTCAAGAAACGTATGGATATGAAACTCCTATTTTGGTGGTAGGGGAAAATTTCGTCGCTAATGTTGGGAAGAATGAAAGAGATGATATGCCTTCTGGAAGCTATTTGAGAAGTGAACTAAAACAGCCCAGAACTGTAGATGTTGGAAAACAACCAGTGGCTAGGGGTGCTAATATTGTTATCTCTAAATTTGACCAATATGATCTTACTGAAGTTAGAGAAGGATGGTTCGGAAAAACGGATAGAAACTGGACTTTTAACGAGTTATTCTTTGTTTAAACTAACACACACTCCCATCTCGTCTGCTATTTTACCCGTTAATCTACAATTGTAGCCTTCTGGACAGCCAAATCCTGCTATGCCTCCACATTCGCATTGTTGTGCGCACATCGCAACACATATTTCTGCATCTGTTCCAGCACAAGGACTTCCGCACTCATTCCAGTGTCCATAAGCAGCATTGCATAATTCCGGTGTCATGGATTTGGTTCCAGGTTCTTCAATTGGTTTCTCATCGGGAACCTCGACTGAATCCTTATTCGCTGGAAGTTCTTGAGTACAGCCAAATAATAAGAATATACCAAAAATGAATAATGTTAAATTCATTGTTTTTACCATATTGAAACCATCAATTTGTTTATTTTTCTTATCTTAGTTTATGGTGCCTAAGTCTATTTTGTTTCCAACCCTTATATTATTTTCTTCTGAAAAACCTGCATTAACTTCTAAAACATATCTTGAATCTCCAACAGGATAATAGCTTGGACATGGATCTTCTTCACAGGGTACTGCTGTTTGTATATCTATTATTGTTTTATCATCGGAAATCCACATCATGTCTAATGGAATCAAGGTATTTTTCATCCAGAATGGATAGTAATCCTCACTTTCAAATATGAATAACATCCCCTCTTGTTTTCCTAAACTTTCTCTGAACATGAGGCCCTTCATGCGCTCTTCAGGTTCATCCACTATTTCTACTTTAACCTTTATTTTGTCCTCAAAATTATCGATTGTTATGCTATCCTGGCTTTGGCAACCAACCAGGAAAATAAGCAGAATTATCCAGAATTTTTGTCTCATTTTTTCGTTATTTTTTTAATGTTTTTTAATTTTTTCTATTGATTAAATATATTAGTTTTTTATTATAATATTTAATTAATATTTAACTATATTTTATTAGTTTATCTTAAAATATTTAAGTAATTATAGTTATTTATCTTTTTTAATTGTTTTTTATGGTTTTCTCTATTATTTATAGTTTATAGCCTATAGTTTTTATTAATTATTATTTAACCAAGAGTTTTTATCATAGTCTTTAGTTAATACTGTTTTAAACCTAGATATTAAAGTATGATTTAGTTATTTTCTATATTTTTCTATATTGAAATTAATTAATTAGGGTTTTGAAAAGTGAGAGTTCAACTAGTGAGTATAGCAAAAGAAAAACCATAAAAAAATCCCATCACAAAAAACAATCAAAAAATAGCATATTTTCAGCTAAAATGAGATCACAAAAAGCCTTATTTTTTAGGTATCTTGATAGCTCTCTAAAATACACTAAAAAGGCCAGTTTTATGCTAATCTATACTAAATTTATTTCCAAAAACTAAAAGTGAGGGTCAGTGAAGGGATCTAGCCGTTCAAGCCGAAATACTCTAAGTTATTCTAAAATGTGAGTTTAGGCACCATATCTTTTTAGATTGTTTTTAGGATATAAGCCCTAAAAACTCACTATTTCAGTAGATTGGATGTGGGTTATGGGGGATAATGCCCACAAATAGCTGGTTTAGTAAGCTAAAGTGAGGATTGCAATTAGATATTGCTAATAAAAAGAAACTTATTTATACTAATTACTTATATAACTAGAAAAAATACTTAAAATGGTTTATTTCTGCTAGTTCTTGCACAAAATATTTAAAGAGTTACTTATATAACTAGAAATATTACTCAATTAGATAGATAAATGTTCAGTAAAAATAGTGAAAATACTGAGAAAAATCTAGTTTTAAGTAGACGCAAGCTCCAAAAAAACACCTATTTCTCTAGAATAAAGCCAAAATATGAAGAACTGAAGAAAAAGTATCCTGATCCTTCTCTAATTTTTCAAAAAAAAGAACTTTTTCTTCCGGATTTCATCTTCTCAAAAAAGCTGTCCGCATTAGAAGCTATTTCTAAATACTTGATAGAAGACTGCTCTTTGTCAATAAAAGAAGCCTCTCTCGTCTTAGGAAAGACCAACAAAAATGTCTGGTATGCTTACAATCAAAGCAAAAAGAAACAAATTATTTTCAAGAAAAAACCCAAGTTCTTCATACCTTCTTACATTTTGAGAAACGAAAACTTGAGTGTCCTAGAGAATCTTGTAAAATATCTCAAAGAAGAATTAAACCTAAAATATTCTGAAATCGCAAGAATCTTGGAAAGAGACCAGAGAACTATCTGGACAACATACAAGAAAGCAGAAACAAAGCAACAAGAAAAAAACTATGTCGATATTTCTAAAATCTACATCAATTTCCATACTCTACTTTCGAAATTTCCTTTAGTTTCCATAATCTCTGAGTTAGAAGATTCGTATTTCATTCCTGCGGACATATTCTCGGAAGATCTTAGCACAACAAAATCTGTTGTAAAATTCCTTAAAGAAAATTATTCATTAAGCATCTCAAAAATTTCTTCACTCCTAAAAAAAGAGTATGCTAGTATTTGGAATTCCTACTCTTCTTCAAAAGCTTCCAAACTAGAATTTTCTTCTGACAAGTTAATCCCAGTGTCAGCACTAAAACCCCACTTGGGAATGTCTTCCTCTATCATCCTTTTCCTCAAAGATTCTCTCAATATCTCGTACCATGACATAGCTCTGCTCATGCAGCGTGATGAGCGGACTGTCTGGACAACGTACAAGAATGCTAAGGAGAAAGATGAATAACCAAGCTAATCTAGGAAACTGGAAGATTTTCATAGCATTAGCTATGTTGATGGCAATGTTCATAGGGATAGCAGGAGCTGTCAACTTAGTCATACCTTCACAAGACACATCTCAATTCAAGACAGAAGATCCTATCATGTTCAAGTACAAAACAACAGACGCAATAAACATAACGTCTTGTCTCTTGTACCGGAATGGAACTCTTGAACAGAATTCAACAGAGATAACTTTCAACAAAACTCTGAACTTCTCAGCAGCAGGAATACCTTTAGGAATACATTTCATGAGTGTTAACTGTACTGATAACGAGAGCAATATTTATGACAGCACCAAGTACAATATCTTGGTTCCGGTTAGAGTTAACTCACTAGGATCAGTGAACAATTCAGTACAAACAACAAGTATCAACTTTACTTTCAACGCTTCCTCAGATAATGCAGTAGCTGCAACCTTATACGGTAACTTCTCCGGAACCTGGAAAGAAAACCAAACAAGTACGTTCATCTCCAACAAGATAAATGGTTTCAACCTAACTAACTTAGAAGGCGGAATTTACATCTGGAACATTAAAGCTAATGAATCTGCTTTCACAACTTTCTTTAGGGAAAATTATACAATGATAGTAGACACAATCCCTCCAACATTAAACACTTCCATAAACAACACATCCCCTAAGAGAGATGATATCATCAACATTTCAGCGAACCTATCTGATAATTTTGGATTAAGCAGCTGTCAGTTCATAACCAATGGGACTGCGGATGGATCATTAAGTATATTGAACAAATCTATATCTGGGACTTCTGATAAATGTTCACAGAACTTCACAATAGGACTTAGTAATGAGAACGTAATTAATTTCACAATAATTGTGAATGATTCTGTCAATAATAAAAACCAATCATCACACGTGATAGAAGTAGCAAATACTCCCCCAGATCAAGTAATCTTAGTATCTCCTGCAGCTCATAATTTCACAATCAACAGAACTCCGACCTTTGTATGGAATAACATAACAGAAATAGATAATGAATCAGTACTCTTCAACCTAAAGATAATTTGTGTTGGTTGCTCAGATGATAGTAGAGACCTTAATCTTACAACATTAAATTACACTCCATCTGAATTATTGTACTTGGGAGATGATAATTTCTATTATAATTGGTCCATAACTGCTATAGACAACTCAAGCTCAGGAATCACATCTCACGGTCCAGAATCTGAAATAAGGAACATAACCATAGAATCTTATGTGAGCTTAAGCTTGTTAACAGACACCGTTGACTTTGGAGCCTTGAGCTTAGGACAAAATGATAATACCACTGATAATGTACCAGCCCCATTAATCTTAGATAATGATGGTAATGTGTTCACGAACATCTCATTATACGCCGATGGAAACTTATGGGAATCAGCATCTACTCCAACAGACAAGTTCCAGTTTAAGATAGCTAATGTAACAACAAAATTAAATTCATTCAACTGGTCAGAATCTATAATTGATTTCACTAACTTGTCTATAACTTCCACACTAGCAATCATAGATCTTGATTACCATGATACTCAAGATTCTGCGGAAGTGGACTTACACCTAGATGTTCCACTGGATGAGTCTGCTGGAGAAAAGAGAATAAATATAACCTTTGAAGCAAAAAGGTCAAAATAAACAATCAGTGAGCTAAAACAATGAAGAAAAACAAGATTATGGTGGGGATATTATCTTTGTTAATTCTTATTGTTATTGCAAGCAATGTGAGTGCTCTTGGAATCAGTCCAGGATCAAAAGACATAGACTTCCAACCAAACTTAGAAGAAGAATCCAAAATAAAAATATTCAACAACGAAAAAAGAAACCTAAGCCTATCAGTACATGTAAGAGGCCCTATCAATAATTCTGTAGAATTTGAGAAGAAAGAATTTTTTATGGGTTCAGAGACAGATTCTATCTCGATACCTTACAAATTAGCTCTTCCGGAAGCACTAAACCCTGGGAAAAATATTGCAGAGATAGTTATACTGGAAACTCCGCTAGTTCAGGAATCAGGATCTCTTGCAATCTCTGCTAAGATAGCACTTACTTCTCAGATTGTTGTTAATGTCCCTTATCCTGGGAAGTTCTTGGAAGTGGATATGAACATAGTCACTAAAGAAAGTGTCGCAAACTTTTTTGTTAGAGTAAAAAATCTTGGAAGTGAAAAAATAGAAGATACCAGGGCAATAATAACTATCTGGGACCATAAAAAAGACATAGTTGATGTTTTGCATACCAATGCTCTAACCCTAGAACCTCAGAAAAGAGAGGAATTCAAAGCATCATGGACTGGGAAGTTTGGAGAGTACACAGCAATAGCAGACATAAATTATGATGGTCTAAAGACTTCAATAGAAACTTCTTTTACGCTTGGAGACTTTTTCTTGAAGCCATTAAGAATCTATTCAGGTAATTTTGAATTAGGCGAAATAGTAAAAATAAACTTGGATGTAGAAAATTTAGCTAATAGGGAAATAAAAGATGCAAAAGCAAATATAGTTTTAAGAAATAACGTTTCAGATAAGATCATTAACATACCCTCTGATCCTAAAAGTATTGTTCCTTTAAGTGTTGATGCTTTAGAACTTTTCTGGGATTCAAAGGAAACAGAAGAAGGAATTTATTCTGGAACTTTGGAATTAAGTTATGAAGATAAGGTTAAAGAATATAAGATACGTACAATTGTAGAAAAAAAAGATATATTTTTTCAGATAGAAGGAATAACAATGGTACTTAAAGAAAAAACTAAAGAAAAGAACTTAAGAAAAACTATTTTGATAATTTCACTATTGTTAATTTTTATTTGGACTTTTATCAACTTCAAACAAAAAAGAAATTTAAATATAAAACCAAAAATTAAACGGTAAAAAAAACGAAATGTATTTAAACAAGTATCATTCAAAAGTAAATAATTAAAATGGGTGACTTATCTAAGAAAAATAGCACTATGCTGATTCTTTTAGCTGTAATCGTTGCAGTAGTAGTTACCTTTGGACTTTTAAACAGCCCACAAACAACAAAAACGGTGGACAGTTCTGGAAGTCCATCGAGCGGAGAAGTTTCTTTAACTTTGGAAAAACCGCCGAAAGTGAAGGATGAAGGTTCAGGAGAATTAACTTTAGAAGTAGTAGATGGAGGACAAAAATGAATGAAATATCTAATAAAACTATTTTAACAATGCTTTTTGCAACACTAGCTATATCTTTGGGGGGTACGTTCGTTTCCCTTAATGCAGTTAATAGCGGTCTTACTTCAGTTGGTTTGCAACCAATAACTGGGTTTGCTTTGGTTCCTAATGGGACAGCCACCGTAACAATAACAACTTCTTCATCCATAAAATTTTCACAAGGAACAGTAGCTTTTGGATCTGGAAGCGTGAACACAAGTGGAGGGTATGATAATTGTACGTTAAGTACTCTCGATCATGGGGTCACTGTAGGTTCTAATTCCGGATGTGATGGTTTTAATGAGGTTGCTAATGGATTCACTGTAGAAAATGATGGTAATACTAATCTGACCGTAACTGCAAGAGCAAACAAGACTGCTACTAATTTTATAGGAGCTGAGACTGCAAAGTTCTTGTGGAACGTTACCGTTAACGAAACTGGAAGTTGTGTGAATAGTTCCGGAACAAGCATGCTTGTAGTAGAGCCTAACACTACCAGTGATGGTAGGTGTGGTGGTTCTGCAGATGACGCTTGTGGTGCAATTTTTGAAAACGCAAGTATTGATGATAAGATTATATGTACTAATTTGAGGTATGTGGATAGCAGTGATGCATTAAATATAGACATTAACATCTCTATACCTGATTCTGCTCCGGCTGGAGCTAAAGAAGCGGGGATAGTGGTAACAGGAACTAGAAATCCAACATCCTAAAATTTTTCTTTTTTATTTTTTTTTTAAATTTGATTAAGGTTATATGAAATGAAGAGGTGTAAATTTTTTATTTTATTGTTTGTTCTTATTTTAAGTTCTCTTTCAGTTTCTGCAATTAGAATAAGTCCGGATTCTATAAGGATAGAGTTCGAGCCTAATTTTGAACAGACTTACACTTTTGCAACTGGTCAAGCAGAAAATGTAGGGGTAAACATA
>JADHVG010000057.1 GCA_016784105.1 Candidatus Woesearchaeota archaeon | reverse complement strand
AAACAATACAAAGAAGCACTTTCTAAGATTAAAAGTAAAGTTGTTGATGTAAAGAATGTACTTAACTAGGCACATAACTTTAACCTTAAACATCCGCTTTCAGCAACATTCCTTCATAATGTTCGTTTAAGGTAAGTTATGTGACGTTTTCCGCTAACTTTTCTTTATAGATTATCTTTTCACAATATTTATAAACTGTTCTGGGCAACTTCTATGTATGAAATTGAAAGGGAAAAGGGTTTTTATCACTGGTGGTGCTGGTTTTATTGGGAGTCATTTGGTGGAGAGAATTGTTGATGATAATGAACTTATTATTTTTGATAATTTGAGTAGAGATGCATTAAAAAACTGTTCTTTTAAAGATCATAAGAATATCAAGATTATTAGTGGTGATGTTCTGGACCAAGATGCACTAAACCAAAACCTAAAGGATGTTGATATGGTCATCCATTTAGCGGCTATTGCGGGTGTTAACACGGTTATTAGCAAACCTACTTCTACTCTAAAAATTAATCTTATTGGAACTTATAATGTTCTTGAAGCGTGCAGAAAAAACAACATAAAGAAATCTGTTATTTTCTCTACTAGCGAGGTTTATGGCCCTAATGTTTATGAGGCTGATGAAGCAGGCTCAACTACTTTGGGCCCCATAGGAAAGCCTAGGTGGGTTTATGCTATGTCTAAGTTAGGATCAGAATTCTTGGGAGATAGTTATCAGAGGGAACATGGTATCAAGTTCACTTCTGTTAGACCGTTCAACGTTTATGGTCCTAGGCAAATAGGAGAAGGTGCAATCCATAATTTCATCGTTAAAGCAATTAAGAACGAACCGTTAAATGTCCACTTACCCGGAACTCAAATAAGGTCTTGGTGTTATATTGATGATATGGTTGATGCTCTAGAACTTGTATTAACAAGCAAAAAAGCGGAAGGAGAAGTCCTAAACATAGGCAACCCACAAGCTACCTCCACAACTTTGCGCACAGCAGAAACTATTATGAGATTAGCTAACTCAAAATCAAAAATAGAGTTCAAGGAATTACATTATCCTGAGGTTAATATCAGGATTCCTAGCGTAGAAAAAGCAAAGAATATTCTCAATTGGGAACCTAAGGTTGGTTTTGAGGAAGGAATAAAGAAGACTATTGATTGGTATAACTCTGTTAAATAATTTTGGACAAAATGAAAGTTCTCATAGTAGGTGTTTCTGGATTTATTGGAAAGAATTTTATCGAATTATGTCCTAAAGATATTGAAGTAACGGGTATCTATAACAGTTCTAAAGACATCAAAAATTTTGTTAAAGAAAAAAAATTGAATGTCAAACTTCATAAGTGTAATTTAAGAGATGAGAAAGAAGTAAAAAAACTCACCAAAACTATTGGAAATAAGTTTGACAAATGTATTTTTCTTGCTGGTAACGTGAATGTTCCTTTATCAAAAGAAGATCCTGGTGAAGATTTAGAAGCAACAACTGGAATTTTGATTAATTTCTTGCAAAATTTTAGTATTAAGAAATTTATTTACATGTCTACTGCTGGAGTTTATGATGGTATCAAAGGAAAAGCCACAATTAACTCTCCTTTAAGCCCAACCGTACCTTATTGTATTTCTAAGCTATTAGCAGAACAGTATGTTAAATTCTACTCATCAATAAACAAGATAGAAAATTATGTTATCTTAAGATTTGGTGGAGCCTTTGGTAAGTACTCTGAGAGGAAGTACATGAGTAAGTTAGTAAAAGAAATAAAAAACAACAAAGAGGAGATTAAGATTTATGGTACTGGTAAGAACATGATTAATGTTATGTATGTTAAAGACACTGTCCAAGCTCTCATAAAATGCTTAGAATCAAAAAAGGCTAATTTAACTTGCAATCTTTGTCAAGAAAACATGACAATAAGGGAGTCTGTTGAAAATACTGCTCGTGCTTTGAATAAAAAAGTAAAGATTAAACTTATTCCAAAAGTAAAAGGTCAAAAGTACATAACCTTCTTTTACGCTTCTGATTTTAATAAAATATTCAACTTCAAACCTGAATTTTCTTTTGAAGAAGGCATTATTGATTTTGCAGAACTTGTTGAATAAAATGAAAACTGATGTATCTTTTGTTATTTTATCGTATAACGATGCGGATATGATTGTAAAAGCAGTTTCTTCTATAAAAAAATTGAAGACAAAGTACAAGTATAATATTTTTGTTGTGGATAATGGTTCAAGAAATGATTCTGTTGAAAAAGTTAAGAAAATTAAAGGAATAAATTTAATCAAATTAAAAAATAATGTTGGAACTGCTGCTTATGATAAAGCAATAAAAAAATCAAGTAGCAAATACATCTTCTTTACTGGGTGTGATGTAGAATTAAAAGAAGACATGCTAGACTATCTGGTAAATTTCCTAGAAAAGAACAAAGATGTTGCTCAAGCAGCTCCAAAATATATTAGCCTAAATGACAAAAAGAGCATAGACCTTGGAGGAACTTGGCTTTCAAGATCTTTCTATTCTGGAACCTTCAAAAACAACACTTTAGGTAATAACCCTGTAAAAATTCCTTATATTGGAACAGGGTTAATAAGAAAAAGTTTCATAGACAAGTTCAATTATCTCTTTGATAACACTTATTTCTTTTATGGTGAAGATGTTGATCTTGGGATGAGAATCAGGCTCTCAGGGCATAAAATATATTACATTCCTAAATCTATTGTTTATCATGTTGGTTCTATGTCCAGAACTATTCACAAACCCGCTAAACTAACTTATCTGATGGAAAGAAATCTCATAAGAACTTTTCTAAGTAGCTTATCTATCCATAACATCATAATTCTCTCACCATATGTTATAGCTATGAGATTGATAGCAATGGTAAAAGACTTGTCAACTTTACACTTTACAAGCTTCCTCGCAAGATTATTTGCGTTAATCTGGCCTATACTCAATTTAGGAACCATACTCAAAAAAAGGAAAACTGTACAAAAAACGAGAAAGGTAAAAGATAAAAAATTATTCTCTTTATTTAGTGAGAAATATTTATTTTTTAGATAAGGCTAAAATTTATAAAGCTATATTACTGCATTCTGATAATGAAATACCTCAAGTTAAAAGATAATCCTAAACAAGCATTATTCTTGATAGTTTTGTTTGGATTAATCTTAAGATTGATTTTCTTTTCTGGTATGGGTATTTCTGATTCTTTGGCATACTCTAAGGCTGCTAACGATTTAAACACTGGCAACGGAATTGATCCTGACAGCACCCTAACTTTGTCCACAAGATTAGGAATGACTTCCATAACCGCTTTATCTTACAAATTATTTGGAATAAATGATTTCTCAGCAATCCTTTTTGTTTTGTTAACTTCACTAGCAAGTATAATATTAATTTTCTATTTCGGAAGATTGTTGTTTAATGATAAAGTTGGGCTTATAGCTGCTTTTTTGCTCTCAATCTTCCCTATGAACGTTGTTTATGCAACAAAATTGACATCTGACCTTCCTTCAGCATTTTTTATGTCTTTGGGAGTTTACATCTTCCTTTATTGTGAAAAAAAATCAACTCAAAGTTACTCCAAATACTTCTTGTCTGGAATTCTTATAGGAATTGCATACTTAATAAGAGAAAGTGCTTTACTAATAGCATTGTTCTTCATAGCCTATATCTTGTGGAAGAGAAAGATAAAACTAACTTATTTCCTTGTACCTCTAGGAGTTTTAACCATTCTGATTCTTGAATCAGTATTTTTCTTTCAGCTAACTGGAGACTTATTTTACCGAACTAACGCTTCCCAAGACTATCTTGTGGCTGCAAATGAATTACATAATTATTTTGGAAGGTTAGATTTCCCAACCGGATTATTACATTACCCTTACATAATCCTAACTAGCCCTCTTCTATCATTATTCTACATATTAATAGGAGCAGCAACCATCTATCTAATATATAATAAAAGAAACAACATGCATGAAATCTATTTGTGGTTCTTTGTTTTACTGTTATACTTAAGTTTTGGTTCTGCCAGCTTTTCCCAATACATTCCGTTCCGAGCTGTGGACCGTTATCTATCTATAATAACGATTCCCGGTCTGTTAATTCTTTCGTTAGCTTTCTCAGATAAAAAACTGCTAAAGAAAGAGATGTTCTCAACTCTGTTAATTGGAATTTTAATCATATCGTCAATAGGTACAGTATACTTGAGAGATGACCGCAACCTGTTAGATAGCCTGGATGAGATCTATCCCTCTCTTTTACCAATTAAAAAGCCGATCTATTCAGATTCCAGAACCATAGCTGCGCTAGAGTACATCTCTGATTACACCCTACCAAATAACTTTCACTCTTATCCTGATGATTTTGAAAAGGGTTTTTATGTTGTCCACAACAAAGAAATGATAAAAAATCTTAGAGAAGCTAATAGTAAAGCAAAATTTCCTGAAGAACTAGATAACAATGATTGGTTAGAAGTAAAAAAGATAGATGAACTTATCTTATTTCAGATAAAATGATAAACTACACTAAATTCGCGGTCAAAGGAGCATCAATTGTTCTGATCTTCTCTTTAGTTGCTGCTTTTTTTGGTTATTTAGTGAGACTCATCCTAGCTAGAGGGCTTTCAATAGAAGAATTTGGTTTATTCTACTCCATTTTTGCCTTTTTGGGAATGTTTGGAGCATTCAAAAGTTTAGGGTTAGATAAAGCATTGGTAAAATTTATTCCAGAATTTAAGCACAAAAAACAATTTGGAAAAATAAAAAGTGCAATGATCTATTCAATATTCGTACAATTTGTGACCAACATCTTGATCTTAATTTTTGTGTATGCATTCTCAAAATTCTTGAGTGATAATTATTTCCACGACCCTAGAGCGGATATTATATTAAAACTCATGGCTATAGCATTATTCATAGACGGATTTATTTCAATAATCAAATTTTCTTTTCAAGGATTTAAAAAAATGGTTTACTTCTCTAATATAGACCTTGTGCGTATGGTCATCATAGTATTAACAATCGCTATAGGATTTAAATTAAATTATGGAATATTAAGTCCGGTTATTGCTTACCTACTATCTCCAATAATCCTGATAATAATTTTCGGATTTATTCTAATCAAAAAAGTTTTTCCTGAATTTTCTAAATCAAAATTTTTGGTAGAGAAAAAGTTGATGAAATCTGTTTCAAAATACGGTATTTTTGTGATGGCAACTACCGTAGGGGCTATCGTCTTAGGTTATACTGACATAATAATGCTAACTTACTTTTCTGGGTTGACTGCTGTTGGTTTATACAGTGTTGCTCTTCCAACATCAAAAATATTTCTCTTTTTCCCAAGAGCTTTGGGAGGAGTTTTATTTCCTTTAACCTCAGAATTTTGGACAGCTGGCAAGAAATCTTTGATAAAAGAAGGTTTAGAGTCCCTATTCAAATATTCGATGATAATCATCGTTCCATCAGTTTTGGTCATGTTCTCATTCTCAGATATTTTGATAAATCTTCTTTTCGGAACTTCTTATATTTCAGCAAGCGATACTCTCAAGATTCTAAGTATAGGGATGATTTTCGGTACTTTGAGCGGAATTTCTACCAATTTCTTTTCCGGTATTGGAAAACCTCAGATAAACAGCAAGATAATTTACGCAGCAGCCATATTCAATTTGATTATTAATCTGGTGCTAATCCCAGTGTGGGGAATAATAGGTGCCGCTATCTCAACAACCATCAGTTATATTATTATGGCAGTCTTAGGATTAACAAAAATAAAAAAATTCATTGTTCTTAGCTTGCCAATAAGATATTGGATGAAAACTTTAGTAGCAGGAATAATTCTTACTCTTTCCATACATTTACTTAAGAAAACTATCCACTGGAATGTATTTTTTGAAACTGTTCTGATTTTGATATTGTCTTCGGTAGTTTACGTGTCATGTTTGTTTTTGTTTAAAGTAATAACTATGAAAGAAATTAAAGAATTGTACTCAAGAATTACAAATTAGAATACTAGAATTAATTATTCAATCTTTTTTGATCACAAAAAAAACGTGTTGACATTTTATGATACCATTTTCTAACTTGAAATGTTTTTTGAAATCATCACTTGCATTTTCATGTTCCTTTAGCAGACCCCAGTTATTCAAGTCTATATCAAAATCTATTGTTCCTTCTTCGATTATTGAAACATCATTATTTTCTAAAAAGAACTCTTTCCATTCTGCAGGGGTTTTATACAACCTGAATCCTTTTCGATCAACCATTTCTTTGTACTCTTCTTTGAAGGTTGTATCTGGTAGGTGTGCTACCGTGGTTACCAAAGTCCCACCCGGTTTCAGTAATCTTTTAAATTCTTGATAAGCTTTTGAAGGTTCTCGGAGCCTATGAAAGACCGATCTGCAAAATACAGCATCGAAAATTCCATCTTTGATCATCCATAAGTTCAAAAGATCTGCCTTCAATGTTTCTGTGTGTCTTGCAACATTATTCTGACTCAACATGGTCCAATCGTGGTCTATTTGCAGTAAATCCTTGACTTGAGGCCTTATCTTGTCTGCTACGTAGCCACTCCCACATCCCGCATCTAAAACGTAACTTTCTTTTTTTAGAGACACTAATCCTACAAATTTGTCTATGTAGCCGTCTTGTTGCATCCATTCATGGCTTTTTGTGTAATCTATCATTCCCATTTTATTTATTCCCGGTTTTCCGTTTCTATGATGTCCCATAAATACTTTTCTATTTTGGCTTCAGTTCCAAATAGGTTTTTCTCTTCTTGTGGATCTTTTTTTATGTTATAAAGCTCTTTCTTCTTGTTTGTTTCATTATATATCAATTTCCACTCATCCGTTCTTGCACTTTTAACATTGTGTTTATTCGGAGATGGGGTTGGCCCTCCCAACCCTCCAGCTTCAGAGTAAGCAATTCTCTTTTCTGTCTTTCCATCAATGAACGATAAAAATGATTTTCCTTGCATTTTCTTGAAGTTTTTCGCTTCTTTGATCTTTAGCATATCCAAAATTGTGGGAAGTATGTCTATGCTTCGAATAACTTCCTTAACTTCTTTATTTTTTGGAAGATCTTTATCTATCAGATACAAAAAGCATTTGATGGTGTAATCATACAAAAATGATCCATAATTTTTTTCGCCAATTTTTTCCCCTACACTGGTTCCATGATCATTAAAAACAAGTATTGTCGAATCTTCCTGCAATCCTAGTTTTTTAATGTGGTGCATCATCGCTTCAAGATAATTTCCACTTTCACCAACCCATTTTAGATAGTTCTCAGCATTTTTTTCTTTATTATCGAAATATTCTTTATCAAAATCAGAGTATTTTTTTATTACGTTATGAACTAGATTTGTATGTATTTTGCTATAATCAAAAAACAGGAAAAAAGGTTTTTTGTTTTGTACTCTATTTAGAATTTCAGAATGTCTTTCTATTAAATTATCCTTAAATTCGTCATGAACTCTCCATTTGTCAAAACCTCTTTTTGTTAATACATCTTCCCTTATCAGATCACATTCCGTGTAATATCCTTCTCCCTTAAGATATTCTTGTAATGCCTTGCTTTTTTCATTAAAATTAAAGCTCTGATAGTACCCGTTGACTCCGTTACTGTTAC
The DNA here is from genome assembly GCA_016784105.1 of Candidatus Woesearchaeota archaeon. GTDB lineage: Archaea > Nanobdellota > Nanobdellia > Woesearchaeales > GW2011-AR4 > JADHVG01. The sequence continues at coordinate 244 of JADHVG010000057.1, read as the reverse complement.
CGTACATCCCGGAAAAAGTTGCATGCAAGGATGCGATAGTATAGGGAGCATACGAGATCATTTGTGAGAAAAAAATGGATTCTTTCTTAAGATCATTATAATATTGGACTTTGTCTATAAAATCTGGCCTAGCCCCATCTATCATTATAATGATTATATTTTTCTTTTTCTTTTTCAACAGTTTTAAAAATCCCATATGACAGAAAAAGTTGTGTTTGGTTTATAAAATTTATCAGAAGTATTG
>JADHVG010000006.1 GCA_016784105.1 Candidatus Woesearchaeota archaeon | reverse complement strand
AGAATCAATGATAACAAGCTTAACATCTAATCCCTCATTTTTCATCAAATCTTCCACTTTCTCAGTAAGAAGCATCTGATGGTCAGAATTATAAGCCTTAGCCACCCTTATCTTTTTCAATGCCTCCTCCGGATCTAAATCAGCCCCCTTAGCTAACTGAATAATTCTCTCAGGTCTAAAAGTATTTTCGGTGTCAATGTACACAACAGCCGCATCAGGATACTGCTTTATTGTATTAACAGCCAAAACATGACCTATCTGAGTCTTACCAGAACCAAACTCACCAAAACACTCAGTTATGGCTCCGGTTTCAAAACCTCCCTCCAACAAAGCATCAATGTTATTTGAAGAAGTCGAAATCCTAAGAACTTCCTCTCGTTTCTTTAAAATATCCTCTCCAGACTCAAAACCCATCTCCATGGACTCACGTGCCAGAGCTATGATCTTCTTGGCTGCTGCCTGAGTCATCCCAGTAGCATCAATAATCTCTCCAGGAGTTGCTACCGCAACCGACATAAGATCCTTATAACCAACCGTTTCCAATTTCTCAATTGTAGCCGGACCTACACCTGGAAGATCGGAAAGTGTTTTTTCTTTAATTGTAGGTTTTTCTTCCTTTTTATCTTCTATTTGCACTTTAGATTTTTTTGCTGAATTTATTTCTTTTTCTAAAACTTCTTCTTGAACTAATACTTGTTCCATCGGTATCACCTTTTAAATTTTTTTATATTTATAGTTTAAATAAAAAAAAGAAAAATTATGCAGTTTGCATATCTTTCATAACAATATACTCGTAAGCCTTCCCCAAAATTAAGGAGGCTTTAGGCAAATCATTTATTCTTAGAGTGTTAGTGGACTGCCATTCACCGTTCTTATCCTTATAACGTCTTTGAAACGATACAGTCCTAAAACTTACATTATCTCCTTCTTTGCTTTTAGCCTGGTTCTCCCAGACCGTAGCCACTAAACTGCCCGTAGAAAACTTTTTTTCCGGCATGTTACCGGACACTTGTTCTGTTTGTACTTTATTCATTTTTTACCTCTTTGCTTTCGCGTCTTATTTCAGCATCCCCTGTTGGTGAGCACTTGCCTAAGCAAGGCCCCAGGGATGGAGGTGGTGTTTTTCAACAACATAACTATAATATCTAAGATTCTTTAAATACCTCATCCACAAATGTCCAGTGAGCAAAAAATAGAATTAGCTAGTTTTAAGGTCTAAAATAGAAGAATTTGAAGGTTTTAGAATGTCCAGTGGAAAAACTTCTCCCAACATATTTTAAACGTACGCTTCGCAACATTCCTCCATAATGTTCGTTTAAAACTAGTTACCTGTGGGATTCTAATTTGCATATGATAAAAGAGAACTAATATTTATTTTTCTAACTTCTTAATTAATTTGCTAATCTTACCAGAAACCTTATATCTTTTAGTTTCTTCTAAAGAATTCCTAGCAATTTTCGCTGCTGTAGTTATACCTACTGCAGTTGTACCAAAAATCATTGAACTATCATCAATAATTTCGTCAATTTTATTATCTTTAGCCATAATGTTTAAATACACAATTAGACTATTTAAATGTTTGTATGAAAAAAGACAAGGGGAAAAAATTTGAAATTGAGAAAGTACAAATAAAGGATATCTCTCCAAAAGTAGAGATTATTCTATCTTTTAGTTTCCCTTCTTTACTTAACTTAGAAAAATTCGAACAAGAATGCGAAAAAAGAAAATTACCTGTAAAAGTTGATAAGGAGACTTCCATTAAAGGAACAGTGTTTGTATCTTGTAGTCACTTTGATTTAAAAAACAATCTAATGGATATTAGGACAAAACTTGGAGAACCAATAAAACTAGCTGTTAAAAATACAAATTTTCGAGAAGAAATAAAAAAATCTATAGTAAAAAGCAAATATTTTCATTCTGTTATTGGATTCATACAAGATAAATTTTTAGAATACAAACAAAATAAAGTTACAAAAGAGCAAGTTGAGGATGATACTTTTGTTAAATATGGCCATCTTTTAGGAAAAGAAGGTGCCAAGAGGGTTGCACATCTTTTTGATAAAAATCCAAAAAATATAGTTAGTAATTATGTCGTGCTTCAAGATTACCTAATAAAGCATTATTCAATAGAATTTTTTATAGAGCAACAGATTAAAAATAATTATTATCTTATCATAACCATTAAAGAAAATGGTGTTCCATTGTCACATCACAAAAGATTATCTTTGATAGAAAAAAATTCTCAAATCTATGAAAAAAAGCCAATTTCTGTTCCTGGAATCTCAAAACAAGAGAACCTGTACATACCTGAGAAAGATAGAAATTCCATTGTTATTCTAAATCCTAGAAGAGATAATTATCGTTTTGTCCATAAGTTATTGGATTTAAAACAAGTTAACGGAGCAATATTATTCATCAATTTTTTGTTAGATAAACAAGCAGAAGGGTTAAAGATTGATATTCAGCAATTTGGTTATGATATAGACAAAATTAAAAGTGCTATTCTTAGATATGATACTGGAGGAATAGACAAAACATTAGACAAAATAGAAAGACTAGAAGAAATAATCCTAAATCTTAGAGAAGAATTTTTATTAAAAATTAAAAGATATTGCGATGAGATTGATTTCGAAAAGAAAGGAATAGAGAAGGAAACTCTTGAAAGAGTATTCAATCAAACTAAGCGGGCTGGAGGTGAAGTGATCGGTGTAGAAAAATTCAATCCACCAGAATGGCTTAGTTCATATCTTTTCATTGAAGATTTTAAGGAGTTTAAACAAAAGGTCTATTCATTGCATGAAAACTTACAAAATCTACTTGAAAGTATAAGGAAACTAAAAGAACACATTGTTGAATATAGGCATAAAGTAGATATGCGAGAGCAGGATAAGGCAGATAAATTAAGGAACTCAATACTGGAATCCTTAGATAAAGTTATAAAAATAATAAAAACGATATTTGGTGGTTAAGCCTTAAATATCTCATAAAAATAATTGCAAATTAGAATCTCCGCTCGGCATCAAAGCCTCGCTACAGGTAACAAATCTTAAATGAGTCCGCTCCTCGACCCATCAAAGGGTCTGCGGTGCTCCTGTAACTTTTTCTTTCAGAAAAAGTCTCGACGGCTGGTGTGCCGAACCGTCGAGCCTATCAGTCATTTAAGAAAATACGTTATACGAAGTTTTCTAGTTAATTCTAAAATTGATTTATCACATTCCTAAAAACTTCATTAATTCGTACACTACAAATGCTGGCCAAACTGCTGCTTTTAGGATTCCTACAACTCCCATCCAGAAACCGGTTGCGTTTGCGATGTGATACACTAAAGCGCCTATAAATCCAAGACAATAGATTCCACCACCAGAACCACAATCCATTCCGCCACATTTTTGCATAATTGTTTTTTTCTTCACAACTTTTCTAGAAGATTTCTTTGCCATATACCTCACCTAAGCAATACCTGAGCAAAACAGATATATAAACATTTAGTAAAAAACTTCAAATGAAATAATTCCAAATAAGAAATACATTGCAAACAATCATAACAAAAAATATTATTTTCTCAAAGAAAGTGTTTGTTTTTAAGGGACCATTGATCTTGATATCAAGTAAAGGGTATAATGGTTTTATTCCGGCTTTTGTTAAAGCATCAAGAAACAGATGAGAAACGTACCCAATAAAGGTTGCTAGAGCAAACTCATAATTAATTAAATCAATAATAAAAAATAGGATTATTGGAACGTACAATGCATGCAAAAATCCTCTATGACCAAAAATAAAATTCAATAAAGAAGAAAGTATTTTGTGTTTTTTCCCAATCTTTGAATGAGGAAGATCAATATCTGGAAATCTGGAAAAGAATAATACGATTAAAACAAACAACACCTTATTCTTGATACCCAAAAATTCGATAGATAACAAAGAAACTAATAATCCGAAAGCTAAATGTGAATAATGCATCATTTTAGAAATAAAAATATTAGAAAGAATATAAATTAACTTGTTTCCGCTTTCTTAACTTCCGCATCCAACCTTTTTATCTCCTCTTCAGGGTCCGGATTAACATCAACATTATTAGCCAAGAACTCTATCCTGTCAAAAAACAAATTTTTCTTAGCACGCCCATTAATCTTGATGATATTTCCTAAAAGAGTATTTTTTGTTTCCTCAAACTTTTCTGGAGAATCTTTGAATTCTAACACTTTTTCCTTGCTTGCTTTCAAAACTTTCTCCATGTTCTCCCTAAAGAAAACAGTTCGAATGTTATCAGAACCATCATCAACAACCAGGTTCAGAACATACGAATAGTCTGGCTCAACTACCTTGTGATCCGGACAAGCAAAAACCTCGTTCTCTGCTTTAACTCTTTTACTGCACTCTGGACAAACTTCAAAGAAACGAGGGTCAAAAACCTGAACAATAGTTCCAAGAATTTCTACATTATTATCAGTTTCCTTAAGTTCAGAAATTTGCTTGCGATATGATACCTTACTGTCTTTAACCTCAATCTTGATTCCTTCAGGATTTATAACTAGCTGACTTTTTTCATTTAATTGTAATTCATTAAAACCATTATTCTCTTTGACATAAGCCCCAGCAACCTTAACAATAGTCCCCGGAGTTATCTGCTTAACCATCTCGGCTTGTTCTCCCCAAAGAACAACTCTTATGTTTCCAGTTTCATCTCCCATCAGGAAAGAAGCTACTTTTCCGGCACGTCCATTAGTATTAAATTCTCTAAGTTCATAAACTTGGATTGCTTTCCCAAGAGTCTCAACATTTCTTAAACCTGCAAGAATATTCTTTATTTGGAGTTTTCCGGAAGTTGCCTCAAAAAGTTTAATTCCTAATTCATTAGCAATAATATGTGCAGCCCCTTCCTTAGAAATCAATCCAGAAAGCTGTTCCATTTTAGAATTTACTTTGCTTTCAAGTTCTTCAGCAGTAATTCCAGCCTTAGAAGTTATCTTCTCAACAATTTGTTCATAAGGTAATTTTATCATCTTCACTGATAGGTTAAAGGAACCATTTAAATATTTTTTTATGCTGTTGCTGATGAGTCTTCTTCGCTCTTAAAGTCCAAAGCAAACTTGTAAACCAGGTTTTTAGTCTCTAAAACATCATCTTCATAAACTAAGAATTTACTGTTGCTTTTGACACAAAAAACATGTTTTGTTTTCTCTACAACACACTCTTCATTGGAAGGTACATCTTCCAAAACATGAAGTTCTCCTGATGAATCTTTATGCAATAGCTTTTCATCAAAACCTAAGAAAGATTCAACATCATCAATAAAGTCTTTCTCTACCACGAGTATCTTATCTTCATTTTTGACTATATCATATTTTTCAGATTTTGGTTTGTTTCTACATACACAACCAGAAGCTTGCCCATCAGAAATCTTAGAATTTTGGCAAGAATCAATATATTTTGATATTTCTAGATGTTCTTCCCCCTCTTTGTGGCAATTCTCAACTAGTTCAAATTTATGCCCTATAGGATCATCAAAAAATTGTTTCTTGTTTAGCTTAACACATCCATCCTTATTCTGAAAATTTTTACAGGCATCTACAAACTTTTCAGACAATTCTTTCAGTTCCCGATATTCAGAAAAATCATAATCTAAACCTATCTTAAAAGAAGGCCTTATGGAATACATTCCTATTTTCTTTTCATTATTCTTTCTTTCTATTTTCAAAGGAGTCTTTGCTATGCCCAACAAATTAGCACCTCTAATTTCAAAATCATAATTAGTTTGAGGAATTTTTATTGAATCATAATTTGACAAAAACAAATCTAGTTTATCTGAAAATAAAGAAGTAAAAGTAGTCTTCACATCTTCTAAATTACACTTATCATTCCAAACAGAATATTGCAAATATCTATCTGAACCTTCACACCCCCCTTCACTAGCAAGGTCATAAACTAACTGATGAGAAGCATACTTTGCGGACTGGTCTATAAAGAGTAGTGTTTTTTCTGCTTCCTTAGAATTTTCTATCAAAGATAAAGCAGTATCTCCTATTACCGGAAACTTATTTTTTGTCTGAGTATCATCAACCAGAGAAACAAGGATAGCAGCTACTAGACCTATAAATAAACCGTACATCAACATCTGTCCTTTCTTGCTCTTCAACATCTTAGATAGTATTCAAAAATAATTTTACCTCAACTTTTTCATTAGGGTCATGAGTAGGAATATCCAATTTGGATAATTCCTTCTTTGTCCCAAATTTTGACCGTAAAACAGGATTCTCAACAAATCTTGGAGATTCTAAATTTATGTTTCCGGACTTATGATTGATGACCAAAGACCAGGAAGACCTCTCGGTTTCCAACCCAGTAAAGAAACCACCAGAAGCTTTTTTTACTTCTTCCATTGTAGCTTGATCCCTGTTTGAGAAATACAATACGATAAGATCCGCTATATCCCTATTTCCCTTGTTCTCTGAAGGAAAAGAGAGAAAATCCACTAAAAACTGTTCAGATTCTATGTTAGCCAAAGATAGCTCTGAAATCGTTCTTTTTTCGGCTGCTTTTAGCTGACTAGGATAAAACATGAAGATAGAAAAGAATACCAAGAAAACGATTATCAGAATTGTCGGCAACCAATCCTCAACAGCTGCTTTTTTTGAAGTAAAAAATTTATGTAGCATCTTGCACTTCCACCATTAATTTTATTCTTTTCACTTTATCTTCACTATACACATATACGTTTCTGGAAAAAGAATCTTTGAGGAATCCCTCCCAGTTTTGAGTCTGTAAGGTTACCTTATCTTCAAAGTTTAATGTTAATTTGTAAGCTTTAGTTTTTCCAATGCTCTCATAACAAGAATTCATATTTTGCTGGTTAAATTTTTCAAGGTCTATTGAATTTGGAACTATCCTAAAAGTTTCCTTATCTTGAAATGCAAAACAACTCGGAGAAGAAAAAAACCGTTCAATTAGAATAAAATCTTCCCTTCCTTCAGGAATCTCCGCTATCTCTGAAGATTTTGACGGAACAACTAACACTATGAAAAGAAAAACTATAGTCATCATTATGCCAAATACCATGTAGAAAATAACTTTTCTTGCTGAAATATCCGCCTCTGCTTTTTTGTTAAACATATTACGTGTCAAAAAAATCTGGAATTTTTTCTGATATCATTACCTTATTGTCAATTTTTGAAATCACAATCTTTTTTGAACCTTCTAAATTTTTTAGTCCAAAATTTCCAACTAAATCTGATTTTGGAAGAGTATAAACTCCTTTGACAAAATCATCTTCTTTCTCAAAAACTTCAATCTTCCCAGAATACACTCTTAAAGAATAACCCTGTAAGTTATCATTTACTAGATAACTATCTCCTGGAACAGAGGATATTGCAACTAGATTCAAACCTATTTCTCTTGCGACATTTAGTTTTTCAAACCCGGTACCTTGAGCGTAAGCAAGAGAAACATCAACCGCAATATAAGCCACGAGAAATGCTGCAACTAATTCTATAAGCATCCATAATGTTGCAGCTCCTCTTTTTTTCATGGTAAAAAAATAAAGAACCTGATTTAAATTTCTTTTGGAAAAATCAAGATAAAATTATTGTATCCTTGTTTTTCTTCATCTGAACACTATTTTTTAGGATATGCTCTGCTGATTCAATGAATCCGTTTATGCTTAATTCTTTTCCGAGATTGTCTTTAACTGAGAGAGTTTCATAATTGTCTTTTATGTATTCTTTGTCGGTATCCTCTGAATTTATCAAAGTTAACCTTCCCAATTTAGAATCAATAGAATCTGGGCCTCCATACTGAGACGTCTCTATCTCATCAAAATAAAGATAATATCTTTGAGGAAAAGTTAGCACAAAGGGATCGCATTTCTCTTCTTTAAGACAAGAATCAACAGAATCCTTAAACCTATCAAATTCAGTGATCGCTTTTTCTTTGTTTAGGTTGTCTATTATCTGTTCAGTTATACACTCCCTTCTGAAACAAACATTAACAAAATTTTCATGCCTTTGAACATAAACTGTTGTTGGATTATAAAGAGTAAACTTTGTTTCTCTTGGAACAGCATACATACCATAGATTAAATCTTGATCTTTTGTATTCCCTACAAAAACCCCATTTTTCCAGTAACCAGTGTACAATATTGAAAAATCTAATCTTGTGATATCTGTTATAGGTCTGTTTTCCATAAAATCTATATTCTCAAAAGAATTACAGATCGGTTTATTTTTGCATGTTATTTTATTTTCTTCTATAGAAAAACCTTTTTTGCACAGGCAAAGACAGCTTTTTTCTTTTTTGCATTCTGAAGGTCTATCGATGTAAGCACCTGGTTCTTTCTTTGATCCGGAAATTGTTCTGAAAAACTCCAAGATATTCTCATTTGGACGAATAACATAAGATTCTGCTTTATCCGCGTTTTTAGAAACTCCGAATATTAAAGTGTCCTTACTTATAGCCAAAGCGGAAGAAGCTATTTCTCCTTCTTTGATTCCACTGATAGTAATCACAAGCTCATTATAGGAAGCCAAAGACTTATCACTAAGCTTGAAAAAACTTGATGCCCACAATACTGTTGGAATAAAAAGAGCTAAAGCAACAATAGAATACATCAAAAATTGTAAAGGAATGGTGACCGCTTTTCTTTTTAATCTCATTGTTTAGCTTAGAGTAGGCACTTCTTTAGTGTTATCAGAACATAAAGCAGGGCAGTTTTTCCCTGCTTCTGGAGAATGACCTCCACACTTTTGTCCTTTTTCCAATTTGTTTATATCAGAATCACAAGGACAATTGTCAGTTATGCCCACAAAGTTGTCCTCATCACAATCCTGAGTCACTTGTTCTGTGGTCTGGCCTGCAAAAGCAAGTTGTTTATCAACAAAAATACCTTTAATAAGACCGGATACGATAACAACCAAAATAATCAGCCCTATTATTGAACCTATAACTATGGGAAAAGACATCTCAGATTTTTTTTTGTTTATCATTTTAACAATACTTTAATTTTGAGGTTCCTTTATTTAATTGTTTTTCTAAATCTTCCAAACAATCATCATCCAAAATTCCTTCATCGGCATCACAAGACAAGTCTCCATCTTTTGTAGGAATAAAACAAACATTTCCATCCGTTGCTTTAAATAATAATCCTTGATCTTCTAAATCAAAATCTTCTTCGCCTATGATTATAGATTCATCCTCTTTCAAAGATATCTCTGTAATCTGATACTCTTTTGGGCATTTTGATTTATCTTGTTCCAAACAAACTGTTGCGCTTCTCGGTTTAAGGTAAAGGTCATAAAAATATACCTCTTCATTTCCCTTAACAACACAAGGCTCTTTCTTTTCGGTTTCAGTGTGTTTTATTGTTTTGGTTCTTGCTAACTGTCCATCTTTGTTTTCTAGACTAACAAAAATCCCTTCTTTAGTTCTTATCATAGAAATTTCGTTATCTTTAAAATCGGCTAGAGGTTCATATTTAACAATGCAAGGGCCAGTTCCCTTTGATTCCAAAACAGCCACTAGATTATTGTAGAAATTCTCAACTTTTTCATCAACTTTAGGAATGTCTTTTCCAGAATTATCATTCCATTCCGCTAATTGCGTGTCTGCTAGGTTCTCTCCAGCTTCAGCGGCCTTAGACAACAAACCATTTCCAAAAAAACCTTTGAACATGACCACTACGAAAACTATAAGCACTGCAAAAGTTAGTATTAATCCTATAGCTCCCCTTTTTTTCATTTTAAAAAATAGACTTTATCAATCCAATTATTTTATTTCCTAAATCACCATACCAAAAAAGTAAGAACACCACCAGAGCTATCAAGAGCAAAAACCCCATTATCTCTGTTAATGCCATCCCCCCTCCAGATGCTTCCTGTGCTTTTTTACCAAATCTTTTCATTTTTAATCCTGGATGTCTGTAACAACAGAACAAAAATCCCCTTCATTTAATTGTTTTAGGGTTGATAAATAGATAGTAGGAAATTCTCTTTCTGAAAATAAGTCTTTCATGCTTACTGCAGCTATTTTTGACCCTTCACTCACTCCTAGATATGTTGCTATTCCCACAATTCCGGCTGCTGTTCCTCCGACGATCCAGCCTACGGGACCTGAGGCTGCCCAGACAATGACTCCTAAAGATGCCCCGATACCTGATCCAATACCAATCGTTTCACATATGTCGCATTTATCTGTTTCACTTCCAAAGCTGATCGTATAGGTCTCTCCCGGCCTGATATCTTCTGTGATTATTATTTTTCCTTCTCCGCCAAAGTCTTGCATGTATTCTCCATAAGAATAATACCTGCTTTTTTCAACAAAACAGCTTTCTTTTCTTTCTTTGCACTTCCAGGACTTATGTTGAACGTATTTACTAGTGTCTGGATTGTTTTCTCTACATTCCCCTTTATTCTCTTCACAACTAAATCCTTTACCTTCAATCTTATAATTCTCACTAAATAAATATTGTAAAAATTCTTGAGACGAGATACTGTTTTTTTCCCTAAAGTTTTTTGTTTCACGTAAATTTGCAGTATAGCATACAAAACAGTTATTGGTAAAGGGATCTCCTTGCTTAAACACATCCTTGATAAGACCTTCTCCGAACATGCTCCAACAGGAAGTCATCATTTTCGAAAATTCTTTTTTTACTTGTTCTTCATCTGCTTCTTTGCTTTCTGGAATCTTCCGGTCTATTGTTTTACACAACAAAGGAGAAGAAACAGAAGCAAGTTCTATATTCCCAGTAGGATCATTTATCTGTTGGTGCGTTTTTTCCCTTAGAACTACACTCCCCTTACAAATTGATTCTGTTGTTTTGTCTTCTGCCTCATCCACAATAAGTTTTGCCACACCAAAAACAAGAATAAAAGCCGCGCTTAATAACAAGATAGAAAGTAAAGCTTCTTTTGTCATAGATTTTTTATTGCGGGACAAAAGCATTTCCTATCCTCCTGATCATAAAATAAAGAATTCCTGCTATAACCATCACAAGAAGAATTTTTATCAGCATCTTGTAAGAAGACGCCCCTTGCTCTGATTTCTTACCGAGTCTCTTTTTTTCCATAAAGCAATTTTAGAAATATTAGGTATATAAATATTTGGTAACAAAATAAGAAAATAAATTATTTGGTGCAACAAACTTGAGAAGCGCTAGTTGCGGAGTCTTTTGAGACAACTGTTAACGCTGAACAATCCTCATTATTCCTAAGTTCATAACCGGGACTTATGTCTGCACAATCCTTAGTTATGTCTCCGGCCACTTGGTTGACACCAGAGCTAAATCCTCCGATCCTGCCAGTAAAAATGGCAACTAATACCACCAGAACGATAAGTGCAATTGCAGCTACAATGATTGTAGTTATAGAAAGTCCTTGTGCTTTTCTTTTCATTATCTTTCCTCTTTTATAATCCATTTAACGAGCAAGTCATATATAAATATTTCTAAAATCTACTTCTAACCGCATATATCTAATTTAACAAATAATGTTCCAGCACTAGTAGGCAAGGGAAATGTCTTGGATTTTTTGCTTCCAGGACAAGCCTCCCCTAACGTAAATATTGAAGAATCTTCCTGCATAAAAACAGAAAACTCATAATCTATGCTTGTTACTTCTAAAGTCTTTCCAAATATTTCTTCAGCTGTTCCTTTAACATAATCACAGGAGATCTTCCCGGTTTGGCAGAAAATTCCTCTGCTTTGTGCACAATCTTGCAATAATTCGGTCATCGTAAGCCCATTGCAGTCCCTGCTTCCTGTTTTGAGGAAAGTATTCAAAGTATTAGAAGCAATCTCTGCCTGCGTAAAAGACTTCTTATAATCTATTGGGTCACGGTCCAACATGAACTTTATAACAAAAGTCATGCCAACAACAAGCAGAATCACAACTATTGCAATCCCCATAATTTCTGTTTGTGCTTTTTTCATTTTAAGTACAATTCAACGGTCATCATCCCAAATGAATTCTTATTCTCAATAGGATCCAATAAAGAAATTGGAATAAATGTGAGTATCTTATTTGAAAAGTCCTCTAAAACACGATCATATAAGACCCATTCCCTGTCAGAAGGATACAATTCATTAATACTCACTTTAGAAAACAACAAACGATCATAATAATATATCTCATTTTCTGGAAGATTTATCACATTAGCAGCAGCAATTAATTTCAATAAGTCTATGCAATTATCTCTAACAATATTATCCTCAGAGCACTGCAATTCTGGAAGCGAAGAAACTCTTTGTGCTACCTCTATCGCGTTAAGCTGTATAGATTCCTCTTTTTGTGCTTCTACATTCCCCTTAATCACATTACCGTAAAAAACTATTCCTAAAACAACTAAGATAAAGAATATGAACAATACTGCGATGGTTTCCATCATCTGGATTTGTGCTTTTTTCATTCTAATATATAGTTGAACAGGATTGTAGTTGTGCCTGCTTGTTTTGATTTTTTAACAAAGAAGATGCAGAAAACATGCTTTCGATATTGGCTGTGGAAAAATCAGAAGATTCAACGGATAAAGTCTCCAAAGCATTCAATGAATAAGCAGTATTTGCAAAATTTAAGCAACGATCTTGTGAGGAAGAATATTTAGAAACTAAACTTTGTGTTCTCTCTATGTAAATTTGAGTTATTATGTTTGCTTTCCTGAAAACATTATCCATCGCACAATCATACAATTCACTACTATCAGAAAAGATTGCCCCAATAAGTGCTTCTTCTGTCAGGTATTTTGAAGTTCCGACACTTACAAAACTACTGCCTTGTTTCTGGAAAAATTCCAGAGTTCCAAAATCAAGATTTCCTGTTATTTTTAATGCTGAAACGTCACCATCCTTAAGCCTTACAAACTCAGCAGGAACTATATCTGAAAAAGAAGCAAAAAAAATAAACCTTGATTTTTTTTCTCCACGATAACTTATTTCTTCCAAAGAAACAAAAAAATCAGAAAAAATATCTTCTGGAATGGAAGTTTTGAGTTCCGATGGCGCTCCTAAAAACGAGTATCTATGGTGTGGACTTGTCAAATAAACCAAATTTGAAGCACGATAAGGAATACTAAAGTCCTTGGTTAAGGTTATTAATCTATCTCCTTGGATAGTTGAAGGAGCAAACACATTCATCACATCAAGCTGCTTTGAAAGTTTATCTATAGAATACCTATTGCACCTAAAATCTATTTTGGTCTCTGGAATCTTTACAATGTTCACGGTTCCCCCGCTTACTTCTGCCCCAGAAAGAATAGCATCTAAACTTTTCAATACTAGCGCGTTCTTAGACGTCTCCGAAATATTTTTTTGTCTCAAAATTATACTTGAAAATAGAATCAGGATTATTGCTCCTACAATCAACACAAAAATCCAGTTGAACTGCACCTCTACTGCCCCTCTTTTATATCTCATGAGTATCCTATAGAATTTTTATATTTAAGTTTAACTAATTAAGATATGATTGTGTGGTCCCCGCGGCCTTCAAGCTTTAACTTCATCTTGTTACCAATAACCTCAAAACATTTCATGTCCCCTTCCAAATATACTTTTGGTATAATAAAAGAGTCCTCTACCCCCTTACCTACCAAAAATATATTTTTATCAACCTTAGAATTTACACTATCCTCAATTATAGGATAGTTTGTATTGGCAAGTGTGGGGAGTTCAGGAAAATTTCTAACAACACAAACCTCAACAATACTGTCCGGAACAACAAATTCCTTCACCTTCACACTACCATAATCAAGACTCAAAACTTCTGCTGTGTTCTGCAAAGAATTTTTGAATTGGATGTAAGAAACTTGGTCTGCTTTGTCCTTGAAACCAGTAATCGCATTATAACCATAAAATAAGAGAAACCCGACAAGAACAATAGTAATAACATAAATAAAAATTTGACCTACTTGAGATTTCATCTTCTTGTTTTCTTTTTTACGCTGCTTTTTTTCTTTGATATCTTTCTTAACTTCTTAATTATTTCCTTCTCTTTTGCAGGATTAGAGCTAGAAATTTTATCTTTCTTAGATATCAAAGTTAACTTTGAGAATGTGTTGTCTTTAGTTTTAACCTCTTTTTGCTTTACATAAGGTGAAGGAGAGATTATTGGTTTTCTCTCTTTTGATTTTAATACCTCTTTGGTTTTTTGTTTGTTACTTCCGAACACATCAAAAACCTTTTCTCGCTTAGTTTTCTTCTCTTCTTCTTTTTTTCTGAATAGTTCTCTAGCCGGATTTTTCTTTGGAATCGATACCTTCTTAATCCCTAGTCTTCTTGTTGTATATACCGGTCTTGACCCCAGACTTGGCTGAAGTTTTAATTTTGGTTTAGACATATAATTTTCGTAATAGTAATAAGCACCAAAGGCTGCTCCGGAAATTATGCCTAAAAGAACCAATACTAAAAAGATAGTTCCTAGAATCCCCTTAGGTTTGCTTTCTGGATCAAGAGGATCCGTACTTTTATCGATTTCCTTTTTATCAGAATAACCATCAGAGTCTGTGTCAGAATTGTTAGGATTTGTACGGAAGGTATATTCTTGTATATTTGTAAGACCATCATCATCAAAATCAAGTCCTGCATCGGTAGGGTCGTTAGGGTCCAAACCTTCTCTTAACTCCCATTTGTCAGGAATCCCATCTCCATCAGTATCTTTTTCTCCAGTGGATTCTTTATCGCATTTTCCGGAAATACACATCAATCCTTGCCGGCAATCACTTTCGGAATTACAATTCTTGTTGATTGCGCATTTTTCAGGGCACGCCCCCCCACAATCAACATCCGTTTCTGTTCCAGTTAATTTTTTGTCTTGGCATGCTTCTGCTTCTTGACATGTTCCGAAAGAACAAAAATTTGATGCGCAGTCTGAATCTACATTACAAGATAGCGTGTTTGTGCAAGCATCACAAGAACCTCCACAATCAATGTCAGATTCTCCTTGATTTCTTATTTCATCATCACAAGAAGGAGCTTTACATATCCCCACAGAAGTGCAAAATCCGTTTAGACAATCGGAATTTTCCCCACACAATTTTCCTTCACCACACAAATCACAAGGACCTCCACAATCAATATCAGTTTCCTGAGGCTCCTTAAGATTATTTGAACAGTCCGTGGGTTTGAGGCTTGGGTCTATGGTTATGCCATCGCTTTGAAGAATGTCGCTTGTAAGTCCAACTATATTGGTTGATCTTGCCCTAAAAAAATATTTTGAGCCGGGAATTAAATTTAGAGAGGAGTTTTTCTTTGTTATCCACGACCATTCATTTTCAATGCTGCTTATTGTCCAATTTATTAATGTGTTTAACGTTCCTGATTCTTCCAAAGTATACTCATAATAATTTACTTGGGTTTCATTCTCAGTTGCTAACCATTTTGCTCTCAAACTGTCTTGACGCCAAGTAAATTCAGGATGTTCAGGTAATGTGCTTGTATCATCAACAATCCCCATTATCGGAGCGGTTGTATCTAAAGTAAAATCTACTTTCAAAGAATCAGACCACTTTTTCAGAAAAAAATCTCTACAAACTACATAATAAGAGTATCTTCCAGATTTTAGCAGTAGTTCCTTGGTATGGGCATAGGATGAAGGACCCATCAGAGTTCCTTGTGATACTTGAGGATCAGTATCGCTAAACTTACACTGTGTTTTTTTGTTAGTCTCTATAGACAATGTTATTGTTGTGCTATTTGAAAAGTCAGGAGTATGAGAGATTATTGTCATCGGTAAAGCTATATTTGATTCGAAATCTATTTTCTTTGTGTCTGATGTCAGTTCTGATTTTGCCATACATGCAACAAAAAAGCTAAATGCTCCATCAGAACTTACTCCAATTTTTTTCTTATTTATTTTGTTAAAAGAACTGTTCTCAAACCCATCGAAAGTTAACTCCATAAGCTCATAATCTTCTTTATCTTTACTATATTTGCATATGGACTCTTTGTCCACTTCTGTTTTGAGTGTGGTCTCTCTCGGTTCTTCAACTATGGGATTAGGGGAAGCGAACGCAGAAATTATTGCTGGAGGGTTTGTATCCACTGAAAGATCAAAAACTTCTATACCTTCTCCATGTAATGGGTCATTGCACCTTACATACAATTTGTGTATTTTATTACTTCCTGAAGGGATTTGGTTAAATGAGCTTATTTTATGTTGCGTGCTTCCTGTTTCCTCAAAATCATTCATAAACTCAAATTGTAAATTGTCTCCTAAACTGTATCTACAGGCGGCATCGTTATCAGTCTCTACAAGAAGATCAAACGTGAACTCTGGAGAGACTCCGAAGGAAGGACTAGTTAGCGTTATCTCAACAGGTCTCGAGTTTACTACGAAACTATAACTCTCACTTACTGAATTTCCTGAGAAGTCTTTTGCTGTTAACTCTACAATCTTGTTACCATCTGCTAAATCAAGATTTGCAGTAAAAACTATGTTATCTATTGTTGAAATCTTTTCCATTAGATCCTGATCATTTATTTTTATGGTTTCGAGGTTAACTTTCTTATCAAAAGTTAATGTTACTGAAAAAGTTGGAGACGTTACAACTTCTCCATCGGAAGGGGCCTTTAACACCAATTCTGGATTTTTGTTGTCCACAACAACCTCTTTCAAAAAAGGTTCATCCATAAAAATACCCTTGCTGTTTTTTGCATTCACCTCAAATATGTACTGCCCAGTATTGATTTCCCTTGGGAAAATAAACTCTGCTTTCTTGCTTTGAATGTTTGAAAAATCAGGAACAATTGCTATTTCTGTCCCCTTTAATATCAATCTTGCACTGGTAACTATCGATTCTTCAAAAAATTCAACAGAAATGACGGGATTCTTAGAATTAGTGTATACAATGTTGTTGAATTCTTTTCCATTAGTTATATTAAACTGAAAAACTAACGGGCCAGTTGAATCTGCATGTGCAATTACTTCCACAATTTTTACCGTTCCGATATTTTTTGTTGGGTCTTGAGAATAATATTTTAGATTGTTGGTTCCTTCAGAAAATCTTACAATTTTACTTCCAGTTATCGAATCAAACAGGTCTAAATTACTTATTATAATTTCCTGACTATTTGTAAAGGTGTCATAAGGATGTCCTAAAGAACCACAAGGCTCTTTACAAATAAACGTTTTATAATTTGTTGCAGTCCTCCTGACGGAAGAACCTTTACTTTCTATTTTATCAAAAATTTGTATGGATAATGACTTATATTTCCCACGATCAATAACAGGGATTATAGTGGTATTTGGAGCGAATACGTCATTCTCACATTCCTGAGAAGAACAGTCTGCTGCTTGATTACCATCTGCATTCTTTTTACAGCCCCCATTAAAGTTTTGACAGATATTCAATCCACATTTGTCTGAAACTGTTGGTTGAGGATTATTAGAAGAATCATGTCTTATTGTTGTTGGGTTACATTCTTCGTTTTGGTAAGAGGTACACACCACATTCCTACAATTCAGTGCTTGTGCCCCATCATAATAACATAAATCATTCTCCGTGGATAATAAGTTTGCTTTTTGTTCGGTACACTGTTCAAAAACCGAACTTGCCGCATCCTTATTTTCAATTCCTTCAGTTCCAAACGTATCACACCACACACAATTATCCGAATTTTCTTCCACACATATTCCTACCCCTAGCTCATCAGAAATAGATTTCCATGCACAGCTTCCAGTATTGCAGTTATTCCTTTCGCAGCTTGATCTAGACTTGTAATCTATGCACGACATCTCAGGGGAGCAAGCAAAACAAGAATCTTTAAGGGAACTAGAACGGTCATAAAAACAGTATTGTTCCTGTTCGCAGGACTGCTGTTCATGGAAAAGTCCGAAAATATTGCTTTGTTCAGGTTTACAGTCTGATTTTGCTATGCACCTCGGCTCATTATTGGAAACAACACAAACTTGGTTTGCAAGACACGCAGTTCCTTCCTGCTTTAGGAGATTTTCATCCGTACAAAAAAAAGCTTTATTCAAATTTTCAGAAAAAGCGGATCTTACACCATCTATAAATCCAACATCAGAAATACCTTCATTCCTTATCAGATAATCTCTATACTGATTATAATAATTTTCGTGTATGCAAAAATTATTATCGTTAAATTTGTTCCAACATTCCAAATTTCCTAAGGTAACTGCGGTTGTTGTAAAAGGAGTTGCTGTCTGAACAGAATGATGGGCTTCAATTTTGTAAGTGTAAGGGACATCAAATTTTAATAGATTATCTTCATCTACAAATCTTGCTGTTGCAGTCCCGATCTGCTCAAAGTTATTGCAGTTACTTCCTTCGCACCGATATACGTTATTAAAGGACAAAGTTGATGAACATTCGTTCTCCCACTCCAACTGCACTTGTTTCTGTCCTTTCACAGTTGAAGATTTTAGTTTCAATATTTTTGGAACAAATGCAGTATTCTCACAATTTGGGGCAGATGCTTGTGCGCAAGTTCCTCCTAACTCTTCACTATCCGAAAGACTCTCACAACCAAAATCAGTAGGGAAATCCGCACATCCATTATTGTCGTTGTCAATACCATCATTACACTGAGGCACATCACAAATGGAATTGCAATCTGTTTCTCCAAGATGAAACTCTGTTGATTCCCCAGTACATTGTGCCTGTACCTTAACTTCTCCAGACAAACCAGAACAACAGCAACCTAGTTGACACTGTGAAATCGCATCGCAAGATTGGCCTGGGAAAAAATAGTTGCTGTTGCAGAAATCAAAATTCTCTGGTCCCAAAACGTCAGTATTATAATATTCTAAATTTTCTGCTTCGGGTTGCGGGCAACATTGACTGATTTGAGACAAAGTTTCTGTTGCACACGCTAATAATCCGGAGCCTGGATTAATACAACATCCTAATCCAGAATCTTGAGCCAAAGAAGAGAGGGAATACACTAAAAAAAGTAAAATAAAAATAAATATTTTATTTTTCAATTTAATTCTCCTCTGACTATTTTTATCACTTGATAATCTTCTAATGCACCATCTGATACCGCTACCTTAAAATCTATTGTTGGAAAGATTAAAGTTACTGGGGGCTTGGGATCTATAAAAAAAGAAGCATTAGTTATTACATCCTCATCCGGATCCAGTGCTTCTAGGGTGTTATTTGAAATTATGTCTGAAATGCTGATTGTCTTGAAATTTCCTTCATCATCTATCGGTTTAACGGAAACTTCTTCCGGGAATAGGTAAAATAGTGCAGGATTTCTGTTTTTTCTTGTAAATTGATATTTATAGGGAATCGATCCCATCATAGACTTTCTATCAGTCACAATCACCACATCATCTTTATCATGTACATCCCTCTTAATTTCTATTTCCATGGATTCTGTGTCTAAATTATTGGTTATGTCGAAGTTTATATCATTGATGTCTGATTCTATCAATTTGTTTAAGAAAGAATGTAAAGTTCCTAATCTTATGTTATGTTTTGCAATTGATTGTTTGATTGTTGTCACTTCTCCACTCAATAGGTTTTCGATTTCAATCTCGTAATTCAAATTAAACAGAATGTTATTTTCGTTTATCTCCGTTAGAACCTTTTTTTCTTTTTTCTCTGCCTCAAAACCTTGCTCTTCAAAAATGCTAAAATCAAGACAGGAATCTATGTTATTTTCCACATAAGTTGTTAATTGTTCTTGTAGGGAATGTGCTCCTTGAGTATTTCTTAATGGGGGAAGATTATTTGTTCCGAACGCAGATTTTTCAGCAAATTTTTCTTCCGATCTCGAACTATCTTTGTAAGGAAACATTTTCCAGGGATAGTTTGGAGGTTTAGGAAATAAATTGTTTATCGGGAATCTTGAATTTAAGATGTTATATGAAACCTTAGCTCCGTTATATGGAGCATAAAAAAATCCTTCTGCACTTTCAGAATAGTCAACTAAAGTTCCTCCCTGGCTTTTGTATAGATATCCTCCTTGTTCCCCTATTTTTCTCAGTCCTTCCTCCGATACTTTCAAGAGACATTCAGTTATAAAATTTCTTATTGGTTGTATGTCAAAATTTGATTCTTTGACATTCAGCGTTTCTTGTTTAGAAGTCTTTTTTGCGGCATACCTTGTAAGCAAAATTGAAGATACAAAAATAATGACCAGCACTATCCCGATAATAAGGAATATTGTTACCTGTGACTTTTTAGAATCTCTTTTCATCACTACCTCTTTTTTGAATTTGCAATACTAAGGTCTTAGATTGGATGTCAAATCTGTCCAAACTTGTCCCGGGTTAAAATTAGTGAAGCTGCTTCCCTGTGCAAGAACGCTGAAAGTGTTTCCTTCTTTTATACATTTTATCCCTGAAAGATCATCATTATTTTTTCTGTTGAATTCTTCGATAAATTGACATATGTCTGTTTCAAAGTTTTCATATTCTATGATCAAATTTTTTGTCTGAAATCCCTCTATCGAACCGAATATATTTTTATCTCCTGATTTGATCATATATAGTTTGTCAAACCGATTTATCCTCTCATAAGACTCGTCTATCGGTTCATCTATGTTTCCTTTTATTCTATTTTTCAAAGTATCAAACGGATTTTTTATGAATGAGATAAATTTGTCAAAGAAGCTTATCTCTCCTATCTGGAAAGGTTGTTTACTATAAATTAAACTGTTCAGGTTTTGGTTGTACCATGCCCTTTCTCCAGAATCGCAAGGGTGGTATTGGCCATCATCTATCTGGGCAGAATCACAATTATCTATATCAAGAAGTTTTAAGAACGGTCTTACTTCATCTATAGGTTTATTAAAAGTGGTTCCCAGGAATGTTTGTCCGTCTTTATCTAAAATGCAAAAATTGTTTGTGTTTTCTTTACTCACAAGATCTTCTGCTAGCTGTCCTTGGATTATTGTGTCTAAATTGTTTAGGGATTTTTCTGGAGTGTCACAAAACAACTCGTAGTCCCCTTCTCCGGCAATCTCAAGAAGTTGTATGGCTGGAAATTTTGTTCTTGTTGTCCATGCTCCTTGTTCACAATAATCATCTTGTACAAATTGCTTATCTGTGATACAAACAGGATTCCCTACCGGATTGTTATTGTCATTCACGTTTCCTAAAGGATTTACGAGGCATTGTTCCTGTTCAGGGCAAAAACCTCCTTGTTCTCCTTGTGGGTTAAATTTTAATGCTGAGTCCGTCCAATTTCCATTTACACATCTAAACCCTTCTGTTGGCTGAGAATTAGGTTTATTAACTTGATTAGGTGTACATTCCTGACCATTCCAACAGCTATCTGCCGCACAACATTCTGTTTGTTGGGGAATGTTACCAAATTCATTTCTTGCTTCGCTTAAATGTGAACGGTCTTGCCTGTTGGCAAGTTCCCATTTGTTGTTCACGGAACAAAAAAAGAAATTTCCCGGGTCTTGAGAACAAGTAGGTCGGTTTTCGACCATGGGCTCATTAGTGTAAGTGTCTCTCTTGTTCAATATTTCTTGATCCTGTACGTTGCATCCAAAGAATTTTCCAGCAAAATTAGCAATGTTATCTGTTCCTGGAACCAACTCTGCGTTTAGGACCGGTTTTTTGTCCCAGCAACCGCCAAGACCAGAAGGATCATTATAACTTTCTTCGTCATCATCTTCCTCGGAGCAACATAACGAACCTGTCCACGCAAACCCTGCATCTTCTCCAGTGATTGTTTTAGCGTTGTTGCAGGATTCCGCATCTCTTGTATCAAGATCAACAGCAAAAGTATTATCGGAAGCGCAATAATAAGTAGATGACTTAGATTGTAATGATTGACCAACCGAAAAGCGTTCTCCATCAGTTCTTGAGTTACAAAAACCGGAAGCACAACATTCCACAATAGAACCTTTCCCGCTTTCAAACAAACTGATGTTTGAAGATTGTGGTTCGGGTTCTGGTGTTGAGGATCCATCACACTGCAAAACACATGAAACAAACTCTGAAGAACTGGAAGTGCTGACAACTTCTTGTATAGTTCCGGCAGGACACTCTAGTTCCATAATTGCCCCGCATAAACTGTTCTCAGTAGGGGTGCATTTAGCTTCTCCGGTTGCATCGCTACACGTTGGACATTCTCCATCGAAAGCAACATTTGCAGTTCCCGTTACCAAACCTGGAACACACTTGGTTCCTATTGTTGTTCTTTTACGTTGACAGTTGCTTGTTTGAGTAAAGATTGCACCGAATCTAATCTCCGAAGTTTTTGGTTTCCATGTTTGGTCTATACATGCTTCTTGGACTCCAATACACAAATAATCATGATTGTTAACATTTTTCAAAAATTGCTGGTCTGCGCATTCTATCCAATCATTACCATCAGAAAGGTATTCGGTATTTCGACAACCTAAATACACTATGTCTCCCTTTTTGTCTACAACAGACTCCCATGAACTTTCCCTAAAATTTGCGCCAACATTACATAAAGAACCAGAAGAGATAATCCCACAATCAAGATTATCATCTCCGCAACAACCCCCCCTAGTATCGAATTGTGAACCTTCAATACAACTACAAGCGCCTTGAGTTTGATCTGGATCAACTTGTTTTATGTCATCAACAAATTGACTAGAACTACAGGTACAACCTCCAGCAATACATGCATTCTGACCAAGATAATAGCCGAAATTACCTTCATATAAACTTCCTGCATTTGAGCGAAATTCTTCGTTAGTATAACAACCTTGAACCTGCTGTTGACATGGCGGAGGTGGAGGCGGCGGGGGGGAGGGAGTTCCTCCCCCTCCAGAATAGACTAAAGGAACATAAAACATCGTAATGACTAATATAGAAACAACTGATAAAAACAAATTTTTCTTCATAATAACCCCTTTTTTGTCCATATATGAACTATAGTAAGATTTCTGATTTATTATATTAAAATGTTTTGATTTTTGAGTGTGAAAATTTGTCTAAGATAAAAATTATTAAACTTGTTGTTAATATTTAAATTATGGCTGGAAAAAAGAGGGAGTTTGCGGATATTTTCTTAATATTTTTATTTGTGCTTCTTTTTTTCCTGACATCCTCTTTCGATCTTAGTTTTCTTATATGGTTAGTTAATATTCCTTTACTTGTAGCAGTTTATGGTAAAAGTTTGAAAAAAACTTTGTTGCTTTCTGGTGTTGGAAGTTTAATTGCTGTTTCTCTCTCTTTTAGATGGGTTATGAATTATAGTTTTGAAGTTTATTTATTTTCAGTCATTACTTTTTTCAGTTTCTTGGTTTTATTTTTTATTATATTTAATGTGCTAACAAAAAAAATTAGGGGGAGTTTGCAAGTATTCGTCGCTCCATTTGTTTATTCTGTTCTTATGATAATTTATCAATTTGGTCCTATGGATAATTACTGGGCAAACTGGGCTATGTTTAATCCTATGGCAGCTCCCTTAATTTGGTTTGTGGGAAGTTTGGGAATTACATTTATCATAATTCTTTTCCATTCTGTGCTGGCCTTTTACCTCATCAAAAAAGACAAAAAAATGTTGTTTTTTGTGATCTTCATTGCTATTGTTATGTTTGGGAGTTTTGTTTATAGCTTCCATGCTGATGCTAAGGGTAAAGATATCGGTGTGGCTTTGATACAAGGAAATTATATGCAAAGTTGGGATTGGAGAAACGAAAATGCAAAGGGATCAATATTGGATTCTTACCTAAATCTAACGACACAGGCTTCAGCCAAAAAACCAAAAATGGTTGTGTGGCCAGAATACGCAATAGCAGATGATTTTTTGGATGACAAGAACACAATAAATAAAATATCATCAATTGCTAACAAAACAGAATCTTATATTGTTGTTGGCACGGTCAGATTTGTTGGGCCTGAAATAGAGCCTTTTAGGAAAAGAAACAATATTGCTTTGGTCTTTTCTCCTTCGGGAGAGATATTTGGGGAGTACAATTCAGTAAGTCCTTTGCCATTTGACAAGGAGGTAGTTAAAGGATCTGACATAGAAACATTCGAAAGTGACATTGGAGTTTTTGGTATTTTCTTGTGTTACGAAGAAACACAGAAAGAAATTGCGAAAGAAGAAGCTTCTATGGGGGCAGAATTTCTGATAGTTATGGCAAACGAAGCAATCCTGGATCACAGCTCAGGTTTTGAACTCATAAGCAGATATAGCAATCTTCGTGCAGCAGAAAATGGCAGATATTTATTACGGGCAACAAACACAGGAATAACTAAAATCGTTAGCCCTTATGGAAAAACAACAGAGAAAATAGAGCCTTATAAACCGGGGATTTTGTATGGGAAAATAATGTTGAATAAAAATAAGACCTTTTACTCTAAATTTGGAGATTTGATCTTGTATTTGGTTTTGATTATTCTAGGAACTTTGATATTTTGGAAACTTTTTTCTGGAAAGAGAAAATGAAAAAAAGATTTTTGAAGAAAAAAGTATTTGTGATTGTTGGTATGTGGGTTCTTGTTTTATTTATCTATCTTTTATCCTCTCTTTTTGTTTTTGGTGATGAACAGTACAAAAATAATTACAAAAAACAGGAAGAATATTATACAGAACTCACCTCAACTCGTGGGACAGATGTAGCATTCAAAGATTTAAAATTAAAATATAAAATAAACCAATTCGTTAAAAGCACTTGTCATGATATCGTTCACTTTATAGGCCGTGCATCAATGAAAAAGTATGGCGATCTTGATGAGGCTTTTTCTAAAGGTGATAGTTTTTGTTGGAGTGGATATTATCACGGGATTATGGAAATTTTGTTATCCGAAAAAGAAAATTTCAACGCAAGTAGAGATATAAATAACATCTGTACAGACATTGAAGGAAAACATAGTTATTCTTTTAATTATTTTAACTGTGTGCATGGACTGGGGCATGGGTTGATGTTTCTAAATGATAATGAATTATTTGACTCTTTGGGCGGATGCGATTTCTTAAGTGGGTGGTGGGAGCGTGAAAGCTGTTACGGAGGTGTTTTCATTGAAAATGTAAACACAAACCTAAGATATCATCAAACAAAATACTTAAGAGAAGACAATCTTATCTACCCTTGTGATGTGGTTGATAGCAGATACAAGCAAGGATGCTATATCATGCAAACTTCTTACGTACTGAACAAAAATAATTACGATTTTGAGGAAGGTTTTGAGATATGTGAAAAGGTAGAAAAACCTTTTGATGACGTGTGTTATCAAAGTTTGGGGAGGGATGCTTCTGGAAGCACAATAAGTGATATAAAAAAAACAAAAGGGATTTGTATGATTGGAAAAGATTTCGAACAACAATCCAATTGTGTTGTCGGTGCTGTCAAGGATTTTGTTGCGTATTATGATTCAGATAAAGAAGCAAGAAGTTTTTGTGGATCTTTAAATTCGGAATTAAAAGAACTATGTCTGGTTACATTAGAAAATTTTTATGTTTCCTTCTAACCTATGTTAAAATGTTAAAGAATCTTTTGCTTCTTTTTGATCCATCCCTAATTTCAAAAATAAACTTATTAAGTCTTTTGGGCTTCTCATGTCATAAGGGTTTTGAGAAAAAGAAGCGATTGCCATTTTTACTTTTAACTTCCTGCATAGTTTTATGTTTTGTATTACTCTTCCAAGAATATCTTTTCTATACTTTGCATTTAGTATTGAGTTTATAGAAAAACCTAGAGAGGTATTGTTTTTATTCATAAATCTTGCCATTATATGATCTAGGCCAGAACCTCTTTGATGCATAAAGTCTTTGCTGCTGGATTCTTCCAATGCAAAGATTAAATCTATATTTCCTTTTTCTATAATTCCTCTGTTATCTAGGGAGGATTTCGTAACAACAAATGTTTTTTTTTGCTTTAGTTTGGTGTATATTTTGTCTATTTCCTTTGGTTCTGCCAATATTCCGGTTTTTATTGAAATTTTACTTTCTATTTTAGAGATATTATCTGAGAAGTAATCGTGGGAATTGTATAAGAAGCATAGCTCTTTGTAGCCAAGTTTTTCTGCCATTGCTATGAAACTCTGCTCATTTCCACAAGGGATTACAATATCTATCATAAGTTTCAAGAAATACTATCTAATTATATATTTATCCACATTTATAGGAAGTTCCGTTTAAATTTATGAATATTATTTATTTTCAATATAGAAATTAATTATTTTATTTTAAAAAGAGTTCCATCGGAAATCAAGGAGGCATGCCGTCTAGAATACTTATAAAGGAACATTTCTATTTAAAAACAAAAGTATTTAAATAAACCCGGGTTTTTAAGGTTTATAAATAGAATCGGGGGTAGGTACATATGGCAAAACAAGCTGTTAAAAGTAAGGCTGTTAGGATTAGATCTACAAAATCTAAACCTGTAAGAGATATTGAGATAGTAAATATAGTTGTTTCTACATCTTTGGAGCACGATATTCCATTAGAGAAGATGGCAGCAACACTATCAAATACGGAATACAATCCGGAACAGTTTCCAGGATTAGTTATAAGAATCAAAGACCCAAAAACTTCTGCACTGATCTTTAGTTCGGGAAAAGTTGTTTGTACTGGAGCAAGAACAATAGAAAAAGTTGAGGAAAGTATAAAGAAAATCATCAAAAGTCTGGAAAAAATAAATGTAAAAATAACCATAAAACCAGAAGTTAAGATACAAAATATTGTTGCCTCTGGCAGTGTTGGGATGGATCTTAATCTAAACGAACTTGCTACTAAGCTAAGAAACGTGGAATATGAACCAGAACAGTTTCCAGGATTAGTATATAAGCTACAAGCAACAAAAAATAATCCTCAAGCAACATTTTTACTTTTTAGTAACGGAAAAATAGTGTGTACCGGAACAAAAAGTAAAGAAGAAGTGCATATCTCGGTAGATACACTTGTAGAGAACCTGAAAAAAGTCAGGTGATTTTTCTTTTTTTGTTATTTTCACTGGACATGCTCGCTATTGCACTGGACATACGTCCGCGTGAGGTATTTAAATTCAGAAGAGGATATTAAAATATGCAGGAATTAGTTAAGATAGATGCAACAGAAAGTATAAAACGCTTCAAAGATTTCTTTGAGAGATATTGCTATAAAGATATTGTTGAAAATCTTGGAAAAGGTCTTAGATTTGTTGCAATAGATTTTTCTGCTCTTTCCGAATTCGACCTTGACCTTGTCAACGAACTTCTAGAAAATCCTGAAGATGTTATAAGAGCCGCTGAACTTGCGGTTGAACAATTCGACCTTGAAAACATTAAAGGATTCAAGATAAGATTCTCCAACCTACCAAAAAATCAGCACGTGATGGTTAGAAACATCAGAAGCAGAGACATAGGGAAATTTGTTTGTATGGAAGGAATAGTTAGACAAAAATCTGATGTGAGACCTCAAGTAATTGCCGCAAAGTTCGAATGTCCTGTTTGTGGAAACATAATCAATATATTACAGCTTGATACCAGTTTTAGAGAACCAAGCAAATGTGGATGTGGAAGAAAAGGGAAATTTTCGTTATTGGATAAAGAGATGGTCGATGCACAAGGAATCGTGTTAGAAGAAGCTCCTGAAGCATTAGAAGGAGGAGAACAACCAAAAAGATTGAATGTTTTGTTAAAAGATGATCTTGTGAGTCCTTTAAGTGAAAAAAGAACGAATCCTGGAAGCAAGATCTACATTACCGGAGTCATAAAAGAAGTTCCAATAACATTGCGTACAGGTGCCAAATCGACAAGATTTGACCTAATGATTGAATCTAACTATGTAGAAGCTGCTGATGAAACTTTTTATGAAATTGAGATAAGTCCAGAAGAAGAAGAAGCTATAATTGAACTCTCTCAGGATCCTGCCCTTCATGAAAAACTTGTCGCTTCCCTGGCCCCGTCTATCTATGGTTATAACAAGGTAAAAGAATCTTTGCTGTTGCAGCTTGTCGGAGGATGTAGAAAAGTAAGACAAGATAAGGTTGTTAGTAGGGGAGATATGCACGTTCTTCTGATCGGGGATCCAGGATCTGGAAAAAGCCAACTGCTTAAGAGAGTAAGCAATATAGCCCCAAAAGGGAGGTATGTTTCAGGAAGCGGAGTGAGTGGAGCGGGTTTAACTGCATCGGTTGTCAGAGATGAATTTCTAAAGGGCTGGAGCTTAGAAGCAGGAGCTTTGGTTTTAGCATCTAATGGAATCTGTTGTATAGATGAAATGGACAAAATGAATCAGGAAGATAGATCTGCTATGCACGAAGCACTTGAACAACAAACAGTAAGCATCTCTAAAGCAAATATCCAAGCAACATTAATATCTCGAACAACTGTTCTAGCGGCTGCAAACCCAAAATTTGGAAGGTTTGATCCTTATGGAATAATAGCAGAACAGATAAATTTACCCCCCACCTTAATCAACAGATTTGATCTTATTTTCCCAATTAAAGATTTACCGGATGAAACAAGAGACGAACTTCTAGCATCCCATATCTTAAAACTCCACCAATCACCAGATTCACATAGAGCAGACATATCAACAGAATTCTTGAGAAAATATATTGCTTATGCAAGACAAAAAGTCAATCCAAAAATAACAGACAGCGCGTTAGAAGAAATAAAAAGCTACTATCTTAAAATGAGAGGTGGGGGCGGAACTGGAGAAGGTATCAAATCCATCCCTATATCTGCAAGGCAATTAGAAGCATTAGTCAGAATGACCGAAGCCTTTGCAAGATTAAGACTGGGAGAAGAAGCAACAAAGGAAGACGCGAGCAAAGCAACAGCATTATTAGAATATTCTTTATCAGAAATAGGTTTGGATAAAGATACAGGAATGATTGATATAGACCGGATAGCTACTGGAATCTCAGCATCACAAAGAAGCCACATAGTAACCATAAAAGAAATAATTTCTGAACTAGAAAACAAAATAGGGAAGACCATCCCTATGGACGATATAGTGGAAGAAGCAAAGATGAAAGGTATTTCTGAAGATAAAGTAGAAGAAACCCTGGAAAAGATGAAAAGGGTCGGGGAAATATTTGAACCTAGAAGGGGCTTTATACAAAAAATTTAGGTGGGGAGAGAAATGGAAGAGCAGAGCTTCCAAAGGCAAACAGCAATCAAGATTAGAATAGAAGACATACTTAGTTCTAATTATAAGAAAAATGATGGTTTTAACCCAAATTACGTTGAGCTTAACAACAAAAAGATTTCAAGAGTGAATGTTATAGGAGTTCTTCTTGAGAAATATGGTTTTGACAAACAAAAAAGACTGTTGGTTGATGATGGTACCGGAAGATTGTCTATAAGAAGTTTTGAAGGTCTGGAAAATTTTGATGAGTTTAATGTAGGGGATGTTGTTATGATAGTAGGAAGACCCAGAGAATTTTCTGAGGAAAAATATGTTTTGGTTGAAATCATCAAAAAAATCAATCCTTTATGGGCGAAAGTAAGGTCAATGGAATTAGGTAGTGCTAAAAAAGAAAAAATCGATGAACCAATCCTAGATGAAGAGGTTGTTGAAAGCAACCCAAAAGACAAAATAATAAAACTCATAAAAAAATTTGATTCTGGAAACGGAGCATCTATTGAAGATGTTTCCCTTGAAGAAGGTTCTGATAGACTGGTAGAGACTCTCCTCAAAGAAGGAGAAGTTTTTGAAGTAAAGCCAGGAAAATTAAAAGTTTTAGAATAACAAAGGAGTTATGTACACTTCTAAGAACGCTGCTGCTACCAAAAAAGATAGAGAAATAATAAGTAGTTCAGAAACATCAAACAAAATTCTAGAAAAACTTTCAGTCTTAAAATGTTTTTTGATGATGGCAACAGAGATTATGCCTCCCGCTAATCCCCCATAAAAATATGCTATTATCTCGGGAATTCCGTGAATAGAATACCTCAAAAGTCCTAAAGATACTACTCCGAAATAAGTGGAGAATTTTACAAGACCAATGCTGGTTGCTGCTTCTCCAAGCTGAGATCTTATGAAGTTTCCCATAGCAGCCCCAATGACAGAAGCATTCCACGTGAGAATAAAAATGGCTCCAGCACCATAAATAAATGCAAATAAAATAGCAAAGGAGAGAACCTTGATATTATTCAAGAGTATCTTCGTAAACGCCGAAAATTCCTGAAAGGCATTTCCGGACACATTATTGTTTATTGCCTGAATGGTTGTTGTTTGCTTATCAAAAACAATTCCTAACATATCCGGGGGCAAAAAAACATACCATGTAACAAAAGACAAAGTTATACCAAAAAATAAAAACATTAAAAAAACTATGGCACGATTATGTTCCTTAAGCAAAATTCTTTCGTTCTTAATTTCCACATCCTTCTTTTCTTCAAGTTTTATGGTGTTGAAAACTATAGGTAAACAGGCCATGACCGTAAGAAAGACCATTATTAGGCTTGCTTGGTCCTTGAATATCCACAAAGAAAGCAAAATTCCAATAGAAGAATAAATGAACCCTATAAAAAACATTTCTCCTGGGTTTTTTTCTGCTTTTAGTGGATTTAATAGGGATTCTAGAACCATGATGCTTTTTTTGTTTATTGGTTTATATAGTTTTTTGATTGCGTTGTATGCTGAAGGATTAACTTTAAATAATGAACAATATTCCTCTCACTATGGAAGATTACAAGGCCCTCTTAGAAAAAGCAAGAAAAGAACTACCTGAACACGTTTTTCAAAAGGAAAGGTTTGAAATTCCGAAAGTGAAGGGACACATCCAGGGAAACCGTACAGTCATAAGTAATTTTCTTCAGATAGTGGGAGATTTAAGAAGGGATGCAGATCATATGCTCAAATTTGTTCTTAGAGAACTTGCTACACCGGGAGAAATTAAAAAAAGTGGCAGTGTCATAATAGGATCTAAGGTTCCTGCATCAAGAGTAAACGAAAAAATAAAACAGTATGCGAACATCTATGTTTTTTGTTCTGAGTGTAGTAAACCTGACACAAAAATAGAAAAAGAAGGTAACCTAAATTTCATGAAATGTCTTGCTTGTGGTTCTAGACACCCAATAAAGTCCAAAGTTTAGCCAAACCACCTACCAAGACCTTCTTGTTTTTCCTTTTCCCTTCCAAAAAGACTCTCCACATTTCTTTTTGTTAACTCTAGGCTTTGCTTGACATAACCTGGAAGATTGTATTTTTCTGCCAATGAAATCGCAGGTTCTAGGTACTTCACTATGGATCCTTCCGAAATAGTGAAAATTATTTTTCCCTTGCACTTAATACAATTTCCCACCAAAGGAGGTCTTCGATATTTTGTGTTACAAGTACTACACCTAAATTGCTGCATTGAAAATTTTCTCAAATTCCCCCTTATGTCTTTTATGAGGTGTTTTTCAATAACTAAACGAGCAACATCAGACTCGTCAACGGCCCTTATCTTTTCGGCTAGGTCCATCTGACCTAAAAGTTTCTCCTGCATGGAAGGAAGAATCTTGTAAGCAGAACATCTTACTCCCGCATTTATGTCCGAAACTGGATGAGTGAAATTAAAACCATAATACTGTTTTTCTGTGTCTAGTCTGCTCCCAAATTGTTCTACTTCCACATCCCACGGTTTTTTAAATTTTAAACACGCTTCATAAAATTCAAGAGAATAATTTTTCCCTATATCTAGATCGAATGCCATGTCATCTACTTCAGACGGGAGGAGTTTTGATGTTAAAACTAAGGGCGCATCCTGCGTTGCACCTCTGGTGTTAGGAAGAAACTGTTTTGAAAAATTTAAGAGAACATCCATAAGCAAACTCACTGAAGCTTCATCACCATCACAATCCCTTCTAGTGGCTGCATGAAACATTGGGGCTGCAAGAAACCCCTGTGTCTTTGAAAATCCTATAACCCTCCCTACCACTGCCGCAGAAGTGTGTGGAGCAAGTACTGCAACTAATGTTCCCGGAAGGTCCGATTCTGAATTAAAATTATAAAACTTTTTTTGTTTGTAAAATATTTTTAATAAGTCGTCCACAAAAAGGGAAGTTTTGAAAAGGATGTTGTCTGCTCCCAATTCCGGACTTTCGTTGCAAGAAGGGAGTATTATGTCTTGAGGTAATAGTTCTAAAACCTGATCGGGGTCTGTAAGATCCTTTCCGTTCATGTCCTTATTGTATCCAAGCTCCTTTAACCTTTCAATTGAGGTTCCGACCTCCTTCTGCTTGAAGTGAGTTATTGGGAGCTGAGTCATGTCATATCTTGTGGTTCCATCTTTATTTACACACACATCATATTTTGCCCTTAGGATCCCTTTTATGAAATGCTCCGGGAAATGATCCTTGTTGGAAGTTCCCCTCACCCCTTTTATCAAATCTGGATAGGTGCGTATATTGAATTTTTTGTTGAACTTACTAAATAAATCAGTTATGTTTATCTGCTGTTCCTTGTGCTCTGCACAGGGCCCGTGCCTGCATTTTTCTTCTTTAATTATTCCACAAACACGGCAGTTGTATCTTTTTTCTGTTTTTTTATCACAATTTTCACAAACTGCAAAAATAGTGCTGTTTTCACATTTTTTACAATAAAATAAGGGGAATTCTGCAGTTATTTTTCCTTCCTCAAGTGCGCTTTGGAAAGATCTTAACCTGCCCCCTTCATCCCCGACAGGAAACAATGTGTGAGGGCTTCCAGTTAGTTTCCTCATCTTTGCCTTTTCTGGACGCCCCATCCTCGCTCCGATAAAGGTTCCTGACTTGTCTTTCATCCGGACATCCGAGATCTGATTTATTAGAAACAAAACTTCTTTTTCTTTGTCTTCTTTTATCTCAATTATTTCTTCCCTGTTAGTATCCAAATTAAAAATTTCGGAAAGAGTAAATGCCTGGTTTCTTTCGACAACTAAAAATTCCTTATTTGCCACTAGATGAGGCAACCCAATCCAATCAAAAATTCCTTTTATTCTCTCATCATAACCCATTATCAGTTTTAATGAATTTTCTTTGGAAATTTTTGTGTTATTACTTCTCAAATATTTTAAAAGATAAAAAAAATCTTCTACCTTGATAAGGTTCCAATGGTAGGTATATCTTGGGTGTAACGGCACTTTTAAATTTCTTGAAATCATGAAAGCATCTTTTGCAGTTATCTTTGTTTTTAGGGGGTTATCAAAAAGAAGCTCTAAGGGTTCCTTTTCTAAGTCCATAAAGCTAGAAAATTTTTCTAAGTCCAAACTGCCAAATTTGTTGACAATTGCCTGTTCAACTTCTAATATCCACCACTCTTCACAATAACCGGGGGGTATCAACGTATGAGCTCTATTGTAAAAATCCCCATAACTTATCAGTATATCTCCTAAAAAGAGTATTTCCTTCACTTCTTTAGAAACAGTTTTTGCTATTTTTTCATCATCCAACCTCAAAACAGTATCATCATTTAACTTCACGATGGGGCCTTCTATACTATCACAAGCCGTCAGAGCAGTTGCTTTTCCCGGCCTCTCCATTTTTAGCTGGGTTCCAGTTGCAATGTAACGATTCAGAATGTGCATTGTTGAAGGATGTATCGCAGTAGCAGAATAACCAGTAGCCCTACTCCTACCATACCTCAAACGAAAACCTCCGGGAGCAAGGGGGTGTGTAAGGATTGGGCGTCCAGCGACAAGGTCTTGTATGAAAGTATAGACTGGCAAGATCTTGGTTTCGCTTTTTTGCTCTCCAGACTTCGCCGTTTTTTGTAATGAAATAAACTCTTCCAGGAAGTTCCAATCTCCCATTTCAAAATCTTGTGTTCCTTGCGAAACTATCTTCCAAATTTTCGAAGCTTTTTGTGCCAAACATTCCCCCATAACAAGACAATGCCCGCTCCTTATACGATTGGTTTCCACTCTTTCAAGGTCCTTGTAATTGGAAACTTCTATTTTTTCGGATGGGTCTCCGGCAACTTGTACGGGGAGGTTTTTTGCAAGAAAAATAATCTCTTTTTCACTTGGAAGGTATTGTAAATTTGTTACACGTTCATGATAATCATAAAGTTCTGTTACACTTCTCTTAATTTCTTCTTCTGTTGGATCATACTTATCATAACCCATGCTTTTTCTCACGTAATCTGCAACTATGACGGAAAGTGCACCGGCAGTCCCCCCTGCGCTCCTTATAGGGCCGGAATACATTAAACAGAAATAATCTTTGTTTTGTCTCGTTTTTTTAATCTTTAACTCTACAAATCCCTCTAAGGGAGATGCTACAACCCCCAAAGTAAGGTAAGCAAGACCTACCCTTATCCCCGTTTCCATTGCTTTTATCTTATCATCAAAGCTGCAAAACTTCTCTTTTGCTACCTCTAAAGAAACTATCAACGCCACTTTTACATCCGATTTGCCGTGCTTTTTTTCTAGCTCCTGAATCCGTTTTGAAAGTCCGGAATTTATGATCTCTGGCTTTATTGCTCCAACAATACCCTCTACCCTTTCTGCCATATTTTTTGCGAGAGGGACATTTACATTTGTCTCGGGATCAAATCCCTTGCTACGTGCTTTTTCTGCAAGAGTATAAGCATCTTTGACTTTTTTTTCTATGTCCTTAAAACTAGCTTCAACTTGTTGATTCATCTTTCTTACCAAATTTTAGTATCTTTATTTTTCTTGTTTTGAGATTTATTATAGGAACTCTACTCGGTTCTGGATGATGTCCAACCTTTTCCTGGAATGCTGTTTTTTTTTGCCAACAACTTCCAGAGAGAAGAGTTATATTACGATAATTTGTGGCCGCAGATTTATGGATGTGACCCGAAACAAAAAAATCTGGAACCTTGTTTATGTGTAGTGGGTCTTTTTGGGTATCTGGAACATACAAGGTAGAAGTATGGGTTGGTGCAAGGTGTCTTTTTTGCAACAAAAACTTCATAACCAAGTCTGCCCGGTCATAACCCCCACTATTCCTAATACTCTCAACTTCTGCAATATAATAATCGAAAGAATAACCATGATATATCAAAACATCAAATCCGGAAAAGTTTTCTGAAGAATGTATGTTTACTAATGAGGGGTTGGATACTATTGTTGCATTTGATAAGGCATAAATCGGTTCTGCGAAGTCTTTGTATATGGGTAGTTGTGGTTCCGCCACCCTCATAGCATCGTGATTTCCAGTACAAATAACTAAGTTAATATGTTCTGGTATTT
Source organism: Candidatus Woesearchaeota archaeon (assembly GCA_016784105.1). Classification (GTDB taxonomy): domain Archaea; phylum Nanobdellota; class Nanobdellia; order Woesearchaeales; family GW2011-AR4; genus JADHVG01. The sequence goes on along the minus strand of JADHVG010000006.1, from coordinate 2,531 downwards.
TTGAAAGCAATTTTGCACAGGCTGCATATTGATCTTTAACATCCTTAATATTTAACTCTAGTTCCTGTCCAGGATATATACCACACCCATCCACCAAATCTCCAAGAACAAAAATATACTTTACTTTTGATGCTATTGCTTTTTGTTCTTCATTTCCGGTTTCTTGGTTTATCCACTTCAAAAAGCGATTAAAATCATCTTCCAAAAAATCTATTGAACCCACGTGTAAGTCTGAAAGAAATATAGAGTAAGCTTCATCTTCGGATTTTTTTAGTTCTTTTGTTGTGGGCACGTCCGGGAAAAACATGTTGTTGGCAAAAACTATGTTATCTCCATTAACTCCAGAGATTCCAACAACTTCATCAAGAACAATATCTTTTGACATGGAAAACATGTCTGGTTTGGTTTTGTTTATTATGACCCGAATATGCCCTGTTTCGTCCTCTAGGGTTAACATACAGTTTCCATTTTTGGTTTCTTGCTTAGCTCTAACCATCCCTATTATGGTTAGTTGTTCCCGGTCTTTTTTTCCAAAAATCCTGTTAATAGAAATGGTGTTTTGAAGTTCCTGTCTTTGTTTTAGGATTGCTCTCTGGGATTTTAGTCTACAGTTAAAATAATCTACGAAGTCTTGAGGGGTTCGTTTTTTTGCTTCTCCCTTATAAGAAAAAACCACTTCCACCTTCTGGTTTGTTTGTTTTTGGGTTGTTTTTTGTTCTCCATAAGAAAATTCCGTTATGTTTTTTTTCTCTGATATTGCTTTTCCCTTTTCTAGCTCAACCCAATTTGTATCTGGGTTTTGTTCTTGTAGGATCTCTTTTATTTTCTCGTTTAAGACTGTGATTTCTTTCGGATTTTTTTCTTCTATGACCTTACATATTTCGTCAAATGTTTCCTTTTGATCTAACTTTTGTAATAATTCTTTGTTTACTAAAATTCCTTTTTTGATAAAAAAGGTGACGATATTTTTCCTTTTTTCTTTAAGTTCTTGTTGCATTTTATGATGATAGTTCCTCTTCCAAAATTTTTTGGGTTAGGGGTATTGTTGAGGGTGAAATAGATAAGGAAATTGTTCTTACCCTCCCATACCTCCCTTTTGAAATTGTTTTTGTGTTTATTACTCCCATAAGTTCGAACTCTTTTATTATATCGGAAACTCTGCGCTGGGTTAGGGGTCTTAACCCCAGTTTAAAACATAATTTTTTGTAGAAGTCGTAGATTTCTCCAGTGTAGGTTTGATTGTTTGTATTTTTTATTGATATTATCGAAAACAAAACTGCTTGGAATTGTTTGGGTTGTGTTTTTATAACATCAAATATTTTTTCTTTTTCTAATTTGTCTTCTGCTGTGTCTAGGTGTTGTAAATCTACTGTGTTGCTTCCTTCTCGTTCTGCGATCTCTCCTGCGACCCTCAACAATTCTATGGCCTTTCTTGCATCTCCATGTTCACGCGCAGTGTACGCCGCACATTTTTCTAAAACTCCCGATTTTATGGTTCCTGGCTTGAATGCTTTTTTTGCTCGATCTTGGAGTATACTTTTCATCTCCACAGCATTATAGGGTGGGAAAAACAAGTCTTCCTCTGATAAAGAAGATTTTGCTCTTGCGTCAACAGAATCCATAAAGGAAGTGTCGTTAGAAATCCCGACCAAAGTTATTTGGGATTGTTTAAGCTCTTCATTTATCCGGGATAGGTTGTAGAGGATGTTGTCTCCTGCTTTCCTAACAAGTTGGTCTATTTCGTCCAAAACTAATAACACAATTCCTGTTTCTTTTTCAACACTATCATAAAAAGCTTTATACACCTCGTCTGTCGGGAGTCCTGTTGAGGGAATTGATCTTCCAAAGAAAGATGCTAAATGGGCCATCAATCGATACTCGGTGTCTGCGACTTTTTTTAATTTACAATTAGAATATATTATTTTCAGGGGTATGTTTTTTTGTTTTGCGACCAAACCCATGTTTTCGGTGATGTGTTTCAAAGTAAGAGTTTTTCCGGTTCCGGTGTTCCCATAAATAAATAAGTTTGATGGTTTTTCTTGTTTTAGGGCTGGTGCGAGGATGCTCGCTATTTGTTTTATTTCCTTGTCTCGGTGGGAAATGGTGTCAGGCATATAAGAAATCAGTAGTGCTTTTCTGTCAATAAACAGGGATTCTTTGTCTAAGAATTCCTCAAAAAAACCAGAAACACTTTTTTTTTGCATTTTTTTCCAGAAGAAATGAAGGTATATAAACCTTTTGTTCTTATGTAGTATAGTAAAAATTGTAGTTTTTTTGACTCTGAGAGGTTGATTTCTCATGGAACATATTTTTTCCTTTTTTATTTTATTGTATTATATATTTTCTATATTGAAAATAATAATAATAATAATAATAAAAACAAAAACGGGTTTCCATAGGAAATGGAAGGGTCTGAGCCATTTGTTATTTTATAGTGACAAAAATAACAAAGTTTAAAAACAAGCGCAGTTCCCCCTAGTACTATGTTAGTTGACTTAGAATCAATAAAAAAAATAAAATCGTTGGGTCTC
>JADHVG010000005.1 GCA_016784105.1 Candidatus Woesearchaeota archaeon | reverse complement strand
AGATGAACTCAATAAGTTAGGAATTGAAGAAGCATATGTTTATCAAGAAGATATTGAAATAGCAACCACCCTAAGGAGGAATTCCGAGTTCCCTTGGTTTGTGAACTATACTTTAGGTAGTAGAAGTTAAATTAATTCCTTAATAACAAACTTTAGAATTCTCTTATATCTTCAAAAACCTTATACCGTTTCTCTATGTCTTCCAGTGTGATTTCTTTGAGTCTTTCTGTTCCGAAACCTTCAGCATTGTAAGAAGCAATTGTGCTTCCATAAATCATGGCTTTTCTGATGTTAGCTTCATCAAAATTATTAGTTTTAGCAAGATAGCCTATAAGTCCTCCTCCGAAACAATCACCACAGCCAGTAGGGTCTTTTATATCTTCAAGCGGATAGGAAGGAGCGTTAAAGTGCTTTGAATCAGTAAATAACAAAGCACCATGTTCACCTTTTTTGATGATAACAGCTTTAGAGACAAGTTTCAAAGCTTTGTTGGCAGCTTTAACAAGATTGGTTGTCTCAAACAGCTGACGAGCTTCACCATCATTAATGACTAAAATATCAGATTTTTTTATAGCTTCCAATAAAATATCTTTTTTGATATCTATCCAAAAATTCATGGTATCCATAGCTATGAGCTTAGGTTTCTTTAAAGAATCAATAACCTTAATCTGCTGCTCAGGATCAATATTACCTAAGAAAGCGTACTCAGCATCTTCATAAGTTTTAGGAATTTCAACTTTATAATCTGCCAAAACATTTAACTCCGTGTTTAAAGTCTTGGCTTCATTCATATCAAATTCATAAAAACCTTTCCAACGAAAAGTTTTGTCTCCAGTAGAAACTCCAGTAGTATCAATATTCCTGCTATGCAAAAAATCCATGTGTTCTTTAGGAAAATCCTTACCCACAATAGACAAGATTCCTGGTTTTGAGAAAAATGAAGCGGCGATAGAAGAGAAGGTAGCACTCCCTCCAAGAGCATCATTAACTTCACCAAACGGAGTTTTTATGCTGTCAAGAGCCATAGTTCCGATTATTATTGGACTTATCATGAATCTTGAGAAAAATACTTTCTTTAAAAAACTTGCCAATTACAAACCAAACATTTTAATAATAACCTTAGATAAAATAAGTAAAAGAGGTGTAGATGGCAGACGCTAACATTAGGAATTTTTTTTTTGGAATGGCATTACTTGCTTTTGTAATCTTAGGAGGAACTTACGTTTTTAGTATAGTTGAAGGTGTTAACTTATTCGATTCATTTTTTTATATGGTGCTGTTCGTAACAACTATCGGGGCTCCTTATTTTCCCTTAACAACTTTGGGCAAAGTACTAGTAATGCTTGTTGTTGGAGCTGGGATGGGGCTTGTTTTTTACATAGTGGTTTTTTTTGCGAGTAACTTAATAGAAGGTCAGACAAGATTGTTACTAGGAGGAATAAAAGGAGGTTTTGTTAAAATGAGGAAAGAGAAAAATCATATCATTGTTTGCGGTTATGGAAAACTTGGAAAATATGTATGTAATGAATTAAAACAAAAGAAACAAAAATATTTGATAATAGATAAGGATGCAGACAAATGTGCTTCTTTAGTTTCTAATGGGGAATCAGTTCTACAAGGAGATGTTCTTGATCAAGAAGTGCTAAAGAAAGCAAGCATAGACAATGCGAAAGGACTCATAGCAACATTAGGAGAAGATTCCGACAATATTTATCTTATCATTACTGCTACCGAGATAAATCCCAGTTTACATCTTGCTGCAAAAGCAGAAGAAGAACACGCTGTTGACAGACTACACAAGATCGGTGCGAAGATAGTTGTGCTGCCTCAAGTTGTTGGAGGAAGACAACTTGCGAATGCTTTTTTGGACCTTGACAAATCGGAAGAACTAGAAACAGTGAGTACAAAACCCGAAAAAAAGAAAAAGCATTTTTTTAGAAATTAAATCCATAAAGAATCAAATTCATTTAGGAAGGCACGTGCAATATCTGTATTATGGATGACTAAGATGTTTTCATCATTTCTAAAGTTTCCGGAACCGGTAGGATTGTAACTTCCAGTTATCACCACTTTTTTGTCTATTATGAAAACCTTATGGTGCATCGCTTTTTTGTTCTTATCTTTCTTGACATCAATCCCAAAATCTTTTAATCTTTGATATTGTGAATAAGAAGATCCTGCTTGAGTTGTCTCAAATATTCCTTTTATTTCTAAGTTTTTGAATAGTATAACATCTGCGATGTCCTCATCAGTAAAAGAAAAAGTCATGAAATAAACGCTTTCTTGGGCTTTCTTTATCTGCTCTATAACTTTACCTTTACAATCATCTTCCGGGCAGAAATAGTTTTCCAAGATAACATTATCTGAAATAATTTTTTTGTACTTCACTTTATTTCCAGAAACATAAATTCCATTCCAGAGCTCATCAAATTCTTCTTTATAATTTTCGGCAAGATATTTTGAATCAGCAACAATCAAGTTATTATTATTAAAATTAACTCCATTTTTTGTTGGGTTTGTGCTTCCGGTGATTATTCTTTTGTTATCTATTATACAGAATTTGTTGTGCATGTATTGTTTCGAATTAGCTACTTTGATTCCTGGACCTTTTATTTGTTCATCATAGTTGTTTTTGTCAATAACTACCTTAACATCAATTTTTTTGCTTTTTGTAACTATTTCATTAATCAAATTTTTTAAGTTTAGATCATAAAAAGCACAATACAAAGATAATTTTGCATTTTTTACGTTTTCTTCTAGAACATTATCACAATCATGTTTTGGACAGAAATACGTTGTTAGAGTTATAGGCTCATAAACTTCTTTATTTGAACTATTTTGGTCTAAATTAAGGTTGGAGCAGGCAGATACTGTCACTAGAATTGCGTAGAGAAAAACCAGCAAAAACTTGTTTATTTTCATCCGTATCAGCGAAAAATTTAAATACTACTATTGTAAAGTAACACTAATGTTAGACTATTGTTAAGTAATTAACAATATTCTATCACCTCTTTTTCCCTGGCAAAGTTCGCTTTGCTGGGGTTTATACTCACTTCTTAACTCTTTTTGAATAGTAGGATTTTGTGATAACAATCCCTATTAAAATTCCAATAATAAGAATAAATACTGCATTTTTATCTATTTTATTCAGAATATTTTCTTTTTTTTGCATGCTCTTGCTAATATCCCTGAAATAAATATCTAGATTACTCAGTTCCAAAGCATAACCAGAATACAATAATGCAGAGAAAGGATCATCATCCTTTAACGAATTAGCGTACTCAAAATAACTATAACCCAACACCGGAAAAATCCCTTTTTCTGTTTCCTCTACAAGAGTCCTTTCAGCAACATTTAACCTTTGTTCAACAACTGCTCCTACGTTTTCTATCCTAACACCAAAAACACTTAGGATACTATCAACGTTTGCTTTAGCCTTACTTGCTTTAAACAAGCAAAGCTCATATTTTTCATTTGCTAAATCATTGTAAGCATAACTCAACTCTTTTCTGGTGCTTTCAAGATTTTGAGGCAAGGTTAACTCAACATACTGCAAGCGTTCTTCAACCTCAGAAATTTTAGTCTGACAGGCATTTCTTATAACATTTTTATTCAAGTCAAATTCTTTTCCAGAATTTTCCATAAACTTTGCCCACGATTTTGCGGAATTCAATCTCTCTTGGGAATACGCAAGATTTCTTAAACTCACATTCGAATCACCAATACTTTCTAAAGTTAATTCAAGAAAATTTTCAGCTTCCAAAAGTCTTTCTTTGACAACCATGTAGCTTTCAAGCTGAGTTATAGTTTTTACTTTTTTATTTTCAATATTGCTTTCAAACTTTCCTATGTCAGTCCTTAATTCTTCAACATTTTCCACTATGTCTTTTTTGGAGATATTCTCATTAAGTAGCGAGAGATAATTAAATTCCACATTTGATCCAAAACAATAAGAAGCAGCTGAATAAAACTTATTTTCTTTAAAAGAAAGTTTTCCTTTATCTGATAAATTAACAGCATTATTCCTTAAATCTCTTGTAAAATTATTATTAGTGGAATCAGAAGTTTCTTCCTTTAATCTGGTACTTCTCGAACATAATTCTATCGCAAGCAACTTCATAGTATCCTTGTAGCTCTCACTTATCGTGAGATTTTCTCTTTGCTGCCTAAATCTTTTTCCGGTGAATTCAAACAACGCATCATCTAAAGTAGGAACTTCAAGAATTTTGACATTTAACTCCTTGCTAAGATTTTTTATGTCTAAAGTAGAATTAATACTTTCATTTTTTTCTAGGTTAAAGTTAGAAGTCATTATTTCTCCAGAAGGTATCAAAATTTTTCTTATTCCTATCTTAGAAGCAGCTTCTATTTTTGCTTTTATTCCTCCAACAGGACCGATAAGGCCTCCTGAATTAATTGTTCCGGTTATTGCAGTGTCCTTATCTATTTTTTCTCCAGTTATTAATGAGAACGTTAAAACAGCAATGGCAGAACCTGCACTGGGGCCAGCAATTATTGGGCTGTTAGAAGTTATAGTATAAAAAAAATCTAAACCTTCACAGTCAACCTTTGCAAAATCACATGCTACTTGTTTTGCGAACCTAGTGGAAACTTGAGTGTCAATCCTTGTCAAAGGAAAAGTTTCCAGAAAAACTCTTCCGGAACCAGGATTTATTTCCAGGAATAAATCAGCTATGCCTCCCACTTGTCCTTGTTCAGTTTCAGAAACAGCGAGAAGATTCATGTGACCTTGTTGTGCATAAACAGAAGGCACAATGGATAAAATCAACAATAAAACAATTAACTTTTTCATTATATCCTAGAAATATATATTTTTTATAATGTTTTTTGTTTTACTATAAAAGTTCTTCTTCAATAAGTTGCTTGTAGAATGATATGTTGACTATCTCCTCTTCCACGTCCACTATAAACCTAACAACATTATCTAAATAGTTGAAAACTGTTTTGTCTTTGGTTTTTAACAATTCTTCACTAATCTTCATCACTTCTTCTTTTTTTATCTTCTTGAAAGAAGTTGCAGATTTTTTTATCAAGTTGAGTATGCTACGGCTGAGTTCTTTTCTGATGAATTCAGCTATTTTTTTATCATCAAACCTCGCTTTATTCTTTTCAATGTATTCTGATAGGTGGTTTATGTTGTCTGCAATGTTTTCAAGCCTCTTGGATATAAGGAAATAAGATGGAATCAGGGAAACATTCCTTATCTCTGACGAATTTAGCACGTTTGAATCCCTTAAGGACAGGGAAACTATTTTTGTACACAAATGATAAAGCCTATCTATCTCATTTTCGTTCATCCTTATCTCTTCTATATCGAAATTATCGGTTAAATTAGATAGGGAGAGGTCCAGGATAAGATTTATCCTATACAAAATCTGATTTATGCTTATCTTAGATTTATCAAGCAAAACTCTGATGGTTATCCTGGATGTGTCTTCATAACCTATCTCGGTCCCACTCATATAAGTAAGAGTTTTTCTTATCTGAGACCTTGTCTCTTTGCTCAACTCTTTTTTTGAGAATAAGGTTATGTTTTCAATACCAAGGTAGTATATAGAAAATAGCACTTGATCTATATTATCGGAATGTTCATCAATGTTTAGGGAGATTTCCTTTAGTTGACTGTCTTTTAGCACGCTGGAAGATATGGTCAAGGTCTGATTGTTCCTCTCCTGTATCAGAACTTCGTCCTTTTCCTTAAGACCGTTCTTCTTTACCCATTCCTTTGGAAGAGAGACTGTGTAAGTGGTTCCTGCTACAAGCTGTATCTTCCTTCTTTGCATACAACAATGAAGAACTATTTAGTATATAATACTAGCTATATATTTATCTTCTAAACTATAGAGTTTATGTAGTTATGCCTTATATATCCCGGTTGTAGCTTAATAATTTGGTAAAGATGGATGCACTTGTTGAAACTGAACAAAAACCTGGTGCTTTGGAGTCGATGGTCTCCTCAGCTCTAGGCGGATCATTAGGAAACTCAGATTATGGAGTATTTTTAGGAGACAGAGACATAAGAAACTTTCTTTGTGACCCTGAGAATTATCCCAGCCATCAAGAACTTGCTGTGCTTGAAGAGCAAGAAAAAATCAGAGATTCAGAAGCAGTCTTGGGACAAGCTGTCAACAGCTACATATCTTTTATCACAAGACCAATATCTCATTTGGGAGAAAAACACATTTCTGAAGAAAAACTCTCTCCTGACACGAACTATGAAGGAATAAAAAAAGCTATTCTACATTCAATGGAAAAATCCAATTTCGGAGAAGGTAAACTCATTTCCCCTGTCTCTGCTGTGCTGATGCAGAAAGAATTCGCAAAATATCTTATGAGAAATTAATAGTTTCTCTTTCTCTATATAGTTTATTTAGGGTGATTATATATAATTTCTTTGTTACACCTAGAGTAGAGAAAAATAAACGATTGGAGGTGGAAAATGAGCTACTCAGAAATTGACGAAGAAAAATTCTTCAAATCTTATGGAGAAGACATTATGGAAGATTTTTTAGATAAATAGTCTCTTTATTTTTTTGAATTTTTAGTTTTCTTTTTTTTTTCAAAATCTTCTTTTAACGGACCATCTGCAAGTTTTTCTACATGCTTGCACTTAGGATATTTAGAACAACCATAGAATTTCCCATAAATAGATCCTCTCAAAACTAGCTTCCCAGTACATTTTGGACATTCTTTTTCTACAATTCCTTTTGCTACTTCTTTAGCCTCTTTACCAGCATCCCCCTCAACATTTTTGGTAGGGCATTGTGGGTTCAAACAGAAATCCTGAGGACGCTTACCACGCTTAATAACAGTGACTTTTGGAAAAGTACAAGACTCACATTCTTTCCTTGCAGGCTTTATCAGAGCATTCCCTGGCAGAGAAAAAGTTGTTTTGCAATCAGGATACTTGTTACAAGCGGCAAAACCGCCAAACTTCCCCCTCCTTATCTGCATATCTCCTTCTTTGCACTTTGGACATTTTCCAAGAAAAGAAAGCTCATTTCTGGTTTCAATATTGGCTTCAAGAAGCTTTTCCCCAATATTTTTTTCATTTTTCTTGAAATCTTTTATCACTTCAGTCAACTTTGCTCTTGCATCACTCAAAACATCTTCACTTGTTCTTTTTCCTTCCCTTATGAGTTCCATCTCTTCTTCAAAGTGGCTTGTAAGCTCTTCATCCACGATTTTAGGAGCGTACTTTTCCAGAGTCTCACAAGTTTTTATTCCCAGATTGGTAGCTTCAATACTCTTCCCATCAACATAGCCTCGCTTGAATAAAGTATCGACAATCTCTGAACGAGTTGATTTAGTTCCCAAGTTACGTTTTTCCAATTCTTTTATTATAGATGCAGGAGTAAATCTTTTTGGAGGCTGAGTTTCTTTTTCATACAAATTAATTTTTTTTACACTTACCTCATCATTTTTTTCGACAGCAGGAAGTTCTTCTTCCTCTATGTTCACATAAGGTCCGTAATAGATGTGCCATCCTTTTTCTACTGTACGAGTTCCTTTTGCAACAAAAATTTCATTGTTACAATCAACGTCAATTATAGCAGTTTCTCTGCTTGCACTTTCTGCAAAAGTTGCTAAAAATCTTCTAACAATAAGATCATACAATTTCTGCTCTCGTTCATTGAGGTTTTTAGGAGAAATTCCAGTAGGGTAGATAGCGGGATGAGCAGGATCTGTCTTTTTTCCATTATTTGGTTTCAAAGAAGATTTTTTTAGGAGAAGATTAACAAGCTCAAGGTAATTATCTTGCTTTGCCAACTGATTCAATATTTTTTTGAAACCAAGCTTCTCAGAAAGTTGTTGGGAACTTGTACGGGGATAAGAAATGAATCCAGAACTGTAAAGTTCTTGGGCTAATTGCAAGGTTTCCTTAGGACTTATTCTATGGCACCTGTAATTTTCAACTTGTAAAGTTGTGAGATCAAAAGGTGTCGGGGGTTGTTGCGTAAATGTTCTTTTTTTAGTATCAGAAATGATTGCTGTCTTTTGTCCTTTGACAGAATTCATAACTTCATCAGATTTTTTCTTGTCCCAGAACTTATCTTCTTTATGCCAAGCTATTAGGTTGCCTTTATCCACTGAACCCTTAAGTTCTATCTGCCAGAAAGGCTCAGGTTTAAATGCCTTGATTTCTTTCTCTTTTTCCACTATCATCTTCAATGCAGGACCTTGAACACGTCCAGTGGACATCAACTTGAAAGAACCAGCAGTCTTGATAGAAGAAGTTAATGCCCGACTATAATTAATTCCGTTATACCAATCCAGAAAATGTCTGGTCTCTCCGGCATTAGCTTGACCCCAGTCTAAGGTACTCTTTTTGTTTTCGTAAGCTTCAACAAGGTCTGGTTTTGTTAATGTGGAAAATTTCATCCTTGCAGCATCTTTTTGTTTGCAGGCATACTTAACAACATTTAACCCTATGACCTCTCCTTCAACATCGTAGTCTGTTGCAACTGTAAAAGAACTTGCTTCTTTGGAAAGTTTTTTTATGGTGTTTAAGTAATTCTTAGTGAAGGCAGCATTTTTTGACATCTCAAAAGAAGGTTTCCATTCAATATCGAAAATAGGAAAAGACCAAGATTTCTTTTCTTTCTCTGCAAGACCATAGAGATGGCCAACTGCACACGTTACCACTATATCTGTTTTTCCGTGAGTTAATTTATAATAATAAACATTACCCTTCCCTTCTCTTATTGGCTTTCCATCAGCAAGAGCCTCTGCAATCCTTTTAGCAGCGTTAGGCTTCTCAGTTATGATAAGTTCATACATAAATTAAGAATAACAGATTTTTATTTAAAAATGTTTAGTTAACAGAACAAGAAAGCTTTTCTCCTCTTAAAATGATCATAAAATGAATGCTCTGGCCATATTTGGACACTGACATGAGATTGTGTTGTTTTGGTCTGGTAAAAACCTTCTTTCTCCCATAGTTCTTGAGTTTGTTGTTTTGGTTTCTCTACTTTGTATCCCGAGTCTGTTCTTTTAGGGGTTTCCACTTTGTAAGAGATATCATCTTCAACAACAATCAGTTCTTTTTCCCCCTCTTCAGTTTCTTCATCTAAGAACACATCAAAAAAAGATTTTTCTTCAACAATACTCAGTTCATTAGAAACTGATTTTTCTTTTTTGTCTTTTTCGATAAGTTTAACATAGAAAAAATATTTTTCAGAAGCCCTTATCAATTCGAAAATGTATTTATCCAAATAATCAGCATCTTTTTTTTTACCTTTTTCTGTTTCCACAATGTCTGTCAGACTTTCCATGTACCTCTTCTGTTATTTCTTTTTAAAATAGTTATTTGAACAGGCAATTTGGAACAGAAGATAGAGAAAAATAGGCAAATTTTGCCTATAAATAGTAATATTTTTATATTTTTTAACATAATAGGGGCAATATGTACTATTTAACAAGCAAAAAGGACCATGCCTCATTAGAACTTACAAAGAAAATAGTTAGTTACCTTCATAAAAAAAAAGCTATGGTAGAAGTTGACAAAGAATTGAACGTTTCCAGAAACAGGAAATCATTGAATGAATCCCATCCTAAACTCATATTTGTGGTGGGAGATGATAATACTATCTTGAAAACTTTTCACGATTTAAAGAAAAGAGAAATTCCGGTTTTAGGAATTTCAGCAGAGCAAAGTTTTCTTGCACAATCCGATACAAATAACTATGAAAAACATATAGACCTTATCCTCAAAGGAAAATTTAATGTTTTTAGAAGAGCAAGATTGGTTGCGAGAGTAGACAACAAGAAATACTCTGCCTTGAACGACATAGGAATATTTTCCTCAAAATCGGCCTCTTTGATAAGGTATAATTTAAACATTAACAATGAGTTTTTATGGAAAGATAATGCGGATGGGTTAATAATATCCACACCAACCGGAAGTACAGGATATTCGTACAGTGCTCACGGTCCGATAATTCTTGAGGAACCAGAAGTATTGTCGATAACCCCTATCTCCTCAATAGAAAAAAAATCATCAATGATAATAAGGAACAATTCCCAGATAGTTGTGGACAATATACACGCTACCCTGCCAATAGCAATCATGGATGGGAACATAAGAATACCCATAAGAAAAGACAAAGTAGAGATTGAAAAATCGAGATATGATGCTTGCTTTGTGCAATTTTCAAAAGAATATGTTTTGGAAGATAAACTAAAGAAAAGGACAATCGTAGCACGCATGGAGAAGACAAAAAATTTGCCGGCAAGCTGTAAATTAATATACAACATATTATCTTATGAAAACAATCTCACGCAAAAAGAAATTATAAACAAAACTTATTTGCCTGAAAGAACGGTTAGGAATGCACTGGAAATTCTTCTGGGAAAAAAACTCATAACAATACAGCCTTATCTTAAAGATACAAGACAAAATATTTATTCTATTTAACAACTAAAACTTTTTATACTCTAAAATCAATTGAATTCCTATGGAAGACGTTTTTAAGAGGGTGGTAGAGTTGGTAAAGGATGCAACTATTGAAAGTGATGACCACTATGTGAAGTTCTCAGACACAAACTATCAAGCACATAAATTTGACAGGAAAAACTTCAATACCCTAAAAAAGCCAGAAAAAGAAAATAAAATAGCATTTATAGACGGAGGCAATGCAGAAATTGTGAGGTCTGCTAATTTTTCTCTTAACATCATAAGAACTTATTATTCCATTTTTTCAGGACACAAAAAGATAAAATCAACCAAAAAAGATTTTTATTCATTAACTAAAGCTAAGAGTGTCAATAATGAAATATCTTACGAAACTGAGATTATAGGAACCAATGAAAAAACAGTTCCAGAAAAAGAAGATTTACTTGTAAGTTCTTTTGACAAAACAATAACTCAAGGTATAAACAGAGCAAGTGTTTCCAATGTTTCTAATTTAATAAGAAGATTTTCTGAATTAAAATTAGCATGTTGCCTGGTAGGCCAGCTAGATGAAGGAGACATGATAGTTTTAGATGGGTCATTACAGTGCACCCTCACAAATGAAAGGAAGTATATGGATAAACTATTGGGAACGGCTTCAGAAAAAAAGGTTATTGTGACTGGATTAAGCAAAACTACTACTTTGATGACAGACAAAGGAAACTCTATCCTAAATGTGTTGAATAATTTTAATGTTAAAGGAAAATGGGCATATCATCCGGTTGCAGACATAAAAAGCAAAGATCATAGGGCAGAGATGGCATTTGTAAAATTACATGATAAATCAAAATATGCTTTTAGATTTGAAATATTCAAAGAACAAAAAAGTAAATTATTGGAGGTTATCTCTTTACTCTCGGAAAATTCAAGAGATTCAGTTTTTGTAGGATACCCTTACGGGCTGATAGATGCAGACAGGCACGCTCGTGTTTCTAATGAAGAAAAGAAGACAATGCAAACTTATCTTAGTGTCAAATTTGGAAAAGAATGGGAAAAAATAAAAGAATCATTAACCAGCACGGACGCACATGAAATTCTTGACACAATCAGTTAGATTTTTCTAACAAAACTAAGAAATCCTGAATGACCTATAGCTTGAGATCTTGGACGTACCTTCCTGCTTTCCACTTCCCACTCACGTTCTATTATCTCAGAAGTTTTTAAGTAAGAAAATTTTTCATTTTTTCTTATAGCATCCACAAAATCCATAACCTGGGGAATGGTTGGGCTGTAAGAAACAAGAAAAGCCCCGGGTTTTAATGAAATAGCAGCATGTTCGATTACTTTCCACGGCTCAGGAAGATCTAAAACGATAAGATCCAAATTTTTTTCAGAAATTCCGAGATATATGTCCTTATGTTTTAATTTGACATTTTTTAATCCTAAATTTTTGATATTTTTCTCAACTATTTTAAAAAAATCTTCCCTTATTTCATAACTAATAACTTCCTTCACAATGTTTGCAAGGAAACAGGTAGTTGCTCCAGACCCAGACCCAGAATCAAGAACTTTGCTTTTTTTACTTATACCTGTTTCCGAGATTATTAACCCAATATCTTTGAGAGGAATAATCTGGGCTCCTCTTTTTATTTTCCGGTATAAGTCAATGAATCTAGCATCAAAAATTGAGAATTCTTTACCGGTATTAGAAACTAGTTTACTCCCACTCTTTTTCTTGAGATCTTCTTTCTTTAGGAAACCATATTGGGTGTGAAGGTCCTGAGAAGTATCTTTAACCAAAAATTTCTTCCCTTCCTTGTTAATAACTATTCTTAAGACCATAAGGCTAGGAAAATATGTTTCTTTATAAATAAATAGGTAAGATTTATATAGTATTAATATGAATTATTTTATATCAAACAGGTGTTAAATTTGGCAAAACCAAAAAAGAAAACAACAAAATCAAAAAGTTCAACAAAAAAGCCAGCTAAAAAAAAGACATCAAAGCCAAAGATGTGCGAATTTTGTTGAATTAATCTAAAAAAAGAGGTAATAGATTGAGTACTAACAATACATTTCTTAATATAAATTATAAGTTTCTTATCTTACTAGTTGTGTTTCTTATAGGAGTTTTAGGGGTGTATGCACATGGAGAAGAAGATGGGCATGTGGAAGTTCAAGAAGAAAGCATGGCAGAAGTCCTTAAATCAAAATCGGTGGCATATGTAATAGTAACAAGCATCTTTATTCTTGCTTTGGTTTTATTCTCAATATTTCTTAAGAAACGATCTGAGAGCTTAAATTGGATTCTTTTTTTAGGAATAGCTCTACCGGTAATATTTGCAACAGTGTACCTTGCTGGTTCCACAATTTATCTGAACACTACTTCAGTGACTAAGGGACCAGTGCACTGGCATGCAGACTACCAGATATTTGCCTGTGGGGAAAGATTACAACTAGTTGACCCGGAAGGAATATCCAACAAAATAGGAAGTTCGGTTATGCATGAACATAATGATGACCGGATGCACGTAGAAGGGGTTGTCATGGATTTAGAAGACGTAAATCTTGGAAATTACTTTGAGATTGCAGGGGGTCATTTAGAGAAAAACCTGATAATGTTGCCAACAAACGAAGGTCAAAAAGCCTATGGAGAAGGAGACCTGTGCAAGGGTCAAGAATCAAACCTAAAAGTTTATGTCAACGGAAAAAAAATAGAAAATCCTGAAAAATATGTTCCCTCTCCAGAACAAAATGTTCCTCCTGGAGATTGTATCCTCTTTGAATTTTCACAAGGAAATGCAGAAACAACAGACAAATTATGTGAGAGCTGGGAAGCCAACGAATGGACATATGAAAATCAGGACACGATGCGAAGTTCTAGTTCAACTGAAAATTCTGAGGATGAGCATGACAATAGTGATGGACATCATGATATGGATGGTATGGAAGATATAAGTCATGAGATTGAGGAAATGAGTGATATGGAAGATCAAAAAGCACTTGAAGATCTACCTTTAGAAGAATCTCAATCTACTTTGGATCCAGAAATTATTTATGAAGATGGAAAAGAAATCAAAGTTTTCAGAATGTGGATTGAAGCAATCAAAAAAGAAATAAGGCCTGGAGTGTATGTGGAGGCTTGGGGATTCAACAGGCAGGTTCCTGGACCAGAACTACGTGTTGATGAAGGAGATAATGTAAGGGTTATCTTTGAAAACAAGCACAATAAAGATCACACAATACACTGGCACGGCCAACACGTTCAAAATAGTATGGATGGAGTTCCGGGAATAACACAACAAGTAGTGAAACCAAAAGAAACTTTTACTTATGAATTTGTTGCAGGACCATCAGGGACTCACGCATATCATTGTCATGTGGATACTGACCATCACATAGATATGGGAATGTACGGACCATTCATAGTAGAAGATCCTGCTGAGGACAATTCAAAATATGATCGAGAAATAGTCTGGATGTTAAGCTCATTCAACACAAAAAAACATGATCATATAGCTGAAGAAAGTGATTACTTCAGTGGACATGCACAATACAAAGCAGAGAAAGATGCTTTCCTAATCAATGGAAAAGCTTTCCCAGCAACAACTCCAATCAGCGTAAAAGAAAACGAGTTAATAAAGATGAGACTGATAAACATGGGCAAAGAACCTTACTCGATGCACATGCACGGACATTCTTTTATTGTAACTCATAAAGATGGATTTCCAGTTGAAAACAAACAGGAAATGGATACTTTACCTATACTTCCAGGAGAAAGATACGATTTGGAGATGAGAATGAAAAACAAAGGGGCGTGGGTGTTCCATGATCACATAACTCCTCACGTAACAAATGATGGATTCTATCCAGGTGGGATGATAGGGCTTATATTATATGAAAATTTTGAGATTCCTGAAAGTTTGAGGGATCTATTAGGAAAAATTACTGAGTATAACAAAAAAGCAACAGAAATGGAACATGTTCCAGAGTCAATGGAACAGGAAGACCATTCAATGCATATGGAGTAAAAAATGGCAGTAGAAGCATACCTTCCAAGTTTGATAACAATAATAATAACAGCGGCCATAGATTCAATTAATCCATGTGCTATAGGAGTTCTTATATTGATGATTTCTGTCATGCTAGCAGGGAAACAATCCACAAAACATATGTTGTTGTTGGGAGGGCTGTACATACTTTCGGTCATGATAGTTTATCTGCTTGCAGGTCTAGGACTTATGTACTTTCTCTCGATTATTCCTCTGTACGTAGCAGAATACATCTCGATAGCGGTAGGAGCGATAATAATAATAGCAGGACTTTTAGAAATAAAAGACTTTTTTTGGTACGGTAAGTGGTTTTCCTTAGCAATACCTTATGCAATGTCAAAAAAGATAGAGAAATATAGTTCAAAAACAACAATTTTAGGGGTGATATTTTTAGGAGCTTTTGTGTCTGCTGTTGAATTACCTTGTACAGGAGCGCCATACCTAGCAATCATAACTTTACTATCTCAAAATTTTAATTTTGTTGCATTCATGCTTCTAGTACTTTATAATATAATATTTGTAGCACCTTTAATTGTAATTTTGATAATGGTAGCACTAGGAGTAAAGCTACAAGAAGTAAAAAAATGGAAACAAGCTTCTAGACCATACATGAGACTTTTTGCAGGATTGTTATTGATAGGTCTGGGATGGCTGCTTATGTTAATTGCAAACGGAACAATAAACTTTGGATAAAATGAAAACAACAGAAGGAAAGAAATGCAAATACTGTGCGGTAAAGAGACAAGGCCACATAGAAGAATTTGATGAAAGAAAAGTGTACGCTTCCGTTTACTCAGCTTGTCTCAATTGCCATATAGAACATACGGCAGCAGAAAAGATAGCAGGAAAAGTATGCAAGGAAATAAAAACCTGGGCAAAAAAAGAAAAAGCTGTTAATTCTAACGAGATTTTTAAAAAAGTAACAATTGCATTGAAGAAACATGATAAAGATGTTTCATTCATGTATGAAACTCATAGGGACATTTCTTAAGCTCTGATTTTAGTATTTTCAACTTGATCCAATGCAATTTCTCTAAACAGCTCTAAAGACTCTTTCTTTAAAGGCCGCATAGAATTATATTTTTTATCTATTGTTTTCTCATTAGCCATGAATTGTTGCAAGAAATACTTTTTTGCTCCTCTGATTTCAGAACAGATGCTTGCCACCTCATTTTTATTAATTATGTCCGGGACAACTGTTGTTCTGAATTCATAATCTATCCCTGAATTTTTTATTAGTTCTATGCTTTTTCTTAATTTTACTTTATTTATTTTTGAATTTGTTATTTTAGGATAAGAATCTAGAGAAGATTTAACGTCCATAGCAATATAATCTAGTAGTTTTTTATTCAATAAATCTTGTATTGCCTCAGGATTGCTACCATTCGTGTCTAATTTTACACAATAACCTAACTTTTTTATTTTTTTTAGTAATGGAACCAAATTTTTGTACAGGGTAGGCTCTCCTCCAGTTATACAAACACCTTCAAGGAGATTTATTCTTGATTTCAAGAATTCAATTATCTCTTTTTCAGGAATATTTGGAATATTTTTACTGTTAAAAACCAAATCAGAATTATAACAATAACCACACCTAAAATTACATCCTGAAATAAATATGGTGCAAGCTATTTTTCCCGGATAATCTATCAAAGTAACTTTTTGCAGGCCTTTTATCATTTTTTTATTGGAATGAATTCATCCCAGCCAAATATCTCAGGATATTCTTTCCAAGGACCTTCACATCTTGGATAATACTTACACTCTTTGCACTTCTCTCCCTTAATTTTCCCTTCATTTAGCCTGAATTTTGTAAAATTCTCTATAGCCCAAGTTGCATCTTCTACTCTAGTAACAGGAATAATCTCTTCTGCAACATAGGGTTCATAGTTCTTCATAAAACAATAAGGAATGGCTTCGGTCATCACTCTCTTGTTAGCTTTAATTCCGATATCCAAAGCCTCTTTCACATAAGGCATGATATCTGATTTTTTTGGAACCATCAAAGATTTATTTTTGTCAGCACTCCCAAGGATATGTATGAAAGCAAACTGGAATTGGTCAACATCCAAAGAGACAAGAAGTTTTGCAAGATTTGGAAGATCTTTATAATTTTGTTTTGTAATCACTGTGTTAGTCATCACACGCTGCCCTAAAAATTTTAAATTTTTTATTCCTTGTGTTACCTGCTCAAAACTACCTGGAGCACTTGTTAAAGAATCATGCATTTTCGCGTAGGAACCATGTATTGAGGGACTGAATTCGGTTGCTCCTGATTCAACTAATGATTTGCATAAATCAAAATAATAAAGCATGCGACCATTCGTTTGTATCTGTATGATTTCGTACCCAAGTTTGCTAGCATATTTAACAAGTTCCGGGAGATCTTTTCTTATAGTGCATTCTCCTCCTGTGAAAACAATCTCCTTAAATCCTCTATTGTAGTTTTGTTCTATGAGAAGTTTTAACTCTTCGGTTTTCTTATCCTTGTATTTTAACCTTTTATCTCCCTGAACACAAAAATCACATTTACAATTACATGAAAATCCCACTTTTAAATCTAATCTCTGCATTTTAGCCTGTAAAATTTTCTATTTCATATTCCTTTCTATCAGAAAATTCTTGTTTCTTGCCTTCATTCCAATTCTGGACTGGGCGAAAGTATCCTACTATGCGACTGTATACTTCTGTCTTGCGATTGCATTTCATGTTTTTCACCTCCGAGAATTTTTATCTTGTTATCTTCAAGTGGACATGATTCATGTTCTCCAGATATATATCCATGCTCTGGACAAATGCTAAATGTGGGGGTTATAGTAAAATAAGGTAGCTTGAATGAATAAGCTATTTTTTTTACAAGTTTTTTTGTGATTTCCCAGTCATCTATTTTTTCTCCGATAAAACAATGGTGGACGGTACCACCAGTGTATAATGTCTGGAAGTTATCTTGGTGCTGCAATGCTTCAAACAAGTCTTCTGTGTGATTAACAGGAAGATGGGTAGAATTAGTGTAATACGATCTTTCCTTGGTTCCTGCAGAAATCACTCCAGGAAATCTTTTTTTATCTTCTTTAGCAAATCTATAAGTAGCGCTCTCACAAGGGCTTGCTTCTAAGTTGTACAAGTTTCCAGTTTCTTCTTGATATTCAGAAAGCTTTTCTCGTATGAAATCCAATGTTTTTATGGCTAGTTTCTTTCCTTCTTTAGTATCTATCCCCTGCCCTATCAGATTTAATAAAGCTTCATGCATACCATTTATTCCTATAGTGGAAAAATGATTTTTATAAGTGCCAAGATATAGTTTGGTGAAGGGCATCAATCCAGCTTGCAAATTTTTCTCCACTATCCTTCTTTTTACTTCCAAAGAGTCCTTTGCAACACCCATAATAACTTCAACATTATCTAAGAATTCTTCCTCATTTTTTGAAAGATATCCTAATCTAGGGAGATTTATGGTCACAACCCCTATACTTCCGGTTTGGTCTCCTGCCCCGAACAGGCCTCCCATCTTATTACGCAGTTCTTTCAAATCTAATTGTAATCTACAACACATACTCCTAACATCAGAAGGGTTTAACGGGCTATTGATAAAATTTTGAAAGTAGGGTGTTCCGTACTTAGAAGTCATCTCAAATAATAACTTGCTATTCTCAGAATCCCAATCAAAATCTTTTGTTATGTTGTAAGTTGGGATTGGATAAAAGAAAGTCCGATCATCTGCATCTCCTTCAAGCATGACTTCAATAAAAGCCCTATTTATCATGCCCATTTCTTCTTGACAGTCCCCATATGTAAATTCTTGCTCCTTTCCCCCTACCAATGCTTTTTCATCTTTCATATCATCTGGAACAACCCAATCAAAAGTAAAATTAGTGAAAGGTGCTTGACAGCTCCACCTACTGGGAACATTTAAAGAAAAAATTAACATTTGCATATTCTGTTTGACTTTTTTAAAATCCAAATTATCTTTTTTGATGAATGGAGCCAGCAAAGTATCAACAGAAGAAAACGCTTGTGCTCCTGCGTGTTCCATCTGCAAAGTACCCATAAAATTTATCATCTGGATACATGCAACTTCCAAGTGTTTTGGGGGTTTGGATCTTATCTTTTTATCTACTCCTCCGAATCCCCTCATCAACAGATTGTTTAAGGACCAGCCACTACAATACCCTACAACACCATACCCCAAATCATGAATGTGTATGTCTCCTTCTCTATGAGCAGTTGACACTTTGTCAGAGTATAGCTCATTTAAGGTATAATTTGCTATCATCTTTCCAGAAATATGGGACATGAGTCCAGAAAAACTATAATCGGAGTTGCTGTTTTCATAAACTCTCCAATCAGTCTTTTTTAGATATTCGTTCATGGCATTTTTTACTTCTATAAAAGTCCCTTTCGATCTTCTGAAGGATTCGTGTTTTTTCCTATGTAAGATGTATGCCTTTGCTGTTTTAGCGTGACCTGTTTTCACTAAGACCTTTTCAACAATATCCTGAACGTTTTCCACAGAAGGAACATTTTTATTATCATATTTGAATTCTAGAATAGTAGTTACTTTATCTGCTAGTTTTTCTGCAAGATTTTTGTCTTTCCCTCCAACAGAATCAGCAGCATTGTAAATAGCATTAGCAATTTTTTCCTTGACAAATTCTACTATGGTGCCGTCCCTTTTTTTTATCATACTTAAACCAGAAACAAATTTCTTTTCCATTAATTTCACCTCTAAACACAATATGTTGTAGTTGACTTATAGTAGCTACACAATATGTAGTAGATACATAATAGAAACTTATTTATATAATTTATAGTTACTAATTGGTAAGTTAGAATGTATAAATGTCCAATATTTCAGGTTGCTGACATAATCGGCAAGAAATGGTCCATAGTAGTCATACAAGAAGTAGCTTTGAATGGTAGCAAAGGATTTAATGCGATACACCACCGTATGGAAAAAGTAAGCCCAAAACTACTCTCTCAAAGACTTAAAGATCTTGAAAAATTTGGGATAATAACCAAAAAGATCCTTGCTGGAGAAATGCCAGTAAGAACATCTTATTCTCTCACAAAACAAGGCAAAGAACTGCAAGAAATAATCACTTCTTTAAGGAAATGGTACGCTAAACACAATCCTAACCTAGAAGGATGTGAAAGAAGAGAATGCGTTAAATGTCCATTGTATTAAATGTAGAACTAATTCTTAAGTAAACTGGAATTGAGAAGGCACATTTTCAAACTCGCCATTTTTTTCTTTAAGGGTCACGATAGCAGCTTCAAGTTCTTCCTTTATAGCTTTCCCTATACCTACGGCCTCCCTCGATCCTTGATACAATCTATTTAGAAGTCCTCGGATATTATTAAAATGAGTTGTCAAAATTCCAGCATACCCTTCTCTTAACAATCTTTTTTCTAATGCAAGTATATCTTTCTGAGCAGACACAGTCGTAGCTCTATAAACATCGTAATTCGAATCCATCCTCATTGTATTGCTAGTCATAGCATCCATACCTGGGCTCAAACTTATCATTTTATTCCAGAATTGAGTTATTTTTCCATTCACAAAATCTGTGAGATTAGCCATAAGAGTTAGTTGCCGAACCAATTTAAAAACTTTTCTTAAAATAAGTAAGCCTCCGCCGAGAATTGAACTCGGGACCTCCACCTTACCAAGGTGGCGCTATACCACTAAGCCACGGAGGCATAAAATTCTGGATAAAAGCCCTGTTTTTAAAAATTACTATTCAAAATGCAGCACTGGACATTCAGTCATAATCTATTTAAATAAGAAAAATCTGATTAGGATATGCCCAAACAACGAGTTGAAAAACCGAAAAATGATAATGAATTCCTTTCAGGTATAGGTTTTATCATTTTTGCTTCAGGATTTCGTTTTTCTATTGTACAAAGTAAATTTTCACTCATAAAAAAAGCATTTTCTAATTTCAATATAGAAAAACTTTCCAGATTCAAAGAAAAAGAAATAGATAAACTAATGAAAGCAGAAGGCATGATCAAGAATCGTGGCAAGATAGAATCAATAATAGAAAATGCTAAAATTTGTGCAGAGATAAGAAAAGAGCATGGTTCTGTACTAAAATGGATAGCAAAAACAAAAAAAATATTTAACAAAGATCCTATGTTTAATCCTTCACTAGATGAAGCTTTTCAAAGATTCAAAAGGATAGGACCAATAACCTCTGGATGGATGTCCAAACTTCACAATTCTAAAAAAGAATATTATAATTTTGAAGTTCCTGGATGAAATTTGGATTTTAGATTATTTAAAGAGTATCCTTTGAACTGGTAGAAACTAATTGGATCTAATTCATTTTCTAGAATTAAACGTCTTTCTTTTAAAGTTGTTTTTGGAGGGCAAAAACCAAATTTCTCCCATATCTCTACTTTAGTGTTATGTTTGAGATTTCTGAATCCTATTTCCTTCAACCACTTCAACACATCTTTTTTGGTGTCCATGACTACTGAGTGCATTGGAAGTTCATTTTTTCTTTGTTGAATTGGTTTTTGAATCCTTGGAGAAAAACCTAAATCTAGGAGCATGTTAAAGATGTCAGATATAAGCTTCTTAGAGATTGTGGCTAGTTTCATCTTAGGGATATAGTGAAAAATGTTATGAGGACTCAGCGTTTTCCTCTTAACATAACTTTTACAAAAATAGATTGAGCCATCTGTGTCAAATAATCCTCTAAGAAGATTCTTCTTCTGTAAGGAAGTTTTTACGTATTTTGGAACGAAAATATTCTTTTTCTTTCCAACATTCAAATTAAAGCTTTTTCTAAGATGAGATGTAAATTTTTTATTAGCAGTATATATTCCACAAACTCCTACAGATCTGTAGTATTTTAAAATAAATGGTTGTTTTAATTGTTTTTCGAACAATTTATTCATAATTGGCAAAATTTCTTTAGTGTAGAACTCTTTTTCTTCAGAAATATCTCCGGTCAGAGAAAATTGAAGTTTTCCTTTTTTTGCGCTCAAACAACCATCCCCTAAATGCCAGCCTAAGAATTCTGCAATGCTATTTGATTCTTTTAAATTCCCTTGTTTATTTTGATTTTTCATGGTGCCTACTAGAAAAACAAAATAAGGGAAATTTTTTAGTTTAAATAGCTCACGCGTAAATGTCCAGTGGACTATTAGCAATCTTTAAAAAGAGAATTCTTTTCTTATTTTTCCATGCGGGGGTAGCAAAGCTTGGTCAAATGCGCAGGTCCTTAATGGGTGCGAAACTTAAGACCGGCAATTGTGACTTAAAAAAAGACACTTCCTTGTACGGGAGATATCCTGTCTCTTAGTGAGTTCGTGGGTTCAAATCCCTCCCCCCGCATTTATTTTTTGTTTTTACAATCTAATTCCACAATTCTTTTCCTTAGTAATAGGGCATATCTAGGAAAATAAAATCCATAATAGACAACATTTGCAAGAATTAAAAATATCAGGCCTGTAGCTAACAATAAAAGGTTATTAGAACTTTCCCCCACTAAACCAGGCATCAAAAATCCAAATCCAATAGCACTAATATAAGCCCAAATTAAAGCCATATTACTTTTTTCTGTTTCCAACAAATATATATCCTCTCTTAATCTTTCTTCTCCCCACTCCTGTAACCGCTCACTTAAAATGTAAGTAATAGAAAATATAGCGAATAAAAATGCCAATAAAAAGAGCGGTAAAATCTTTGTATTAAAATTTGTAATAAAATATATCAACCCCACTAGCACTATTAAAAATATAGAAGGAATTATCCCAACCCATTCTATCCATCTGAATTTTTTCATAACCCTCCAGAGGAAGAAAGCTGTTTTTAAAGATTGCTGTTTAAAAAAGAGCTATTTCAGTTTCATCTTAGAAAGCTCAAAGAAGCCTTTCAACCGTTTATGTAAATCATAACAAAGATCGGATACTGGACCTTCGTTGGCTTCAGTAACATTACTTCCAATGAGCCAGATATACTTATCATAAAGGGTCCTGAAAAAAGTATATACTGGAGCGGAAGTCCACCTATAACCCAAAATTGTTTTAATCCAACCATCAATGTTGATAATGACGGTTGCTTGATTCGTTTTAATAGTCTTGTTTTTTCTTTTTAATTTTATATCTTTAACATTATTCATCAAAACACGCATTTTCACAATCTGTTTAACATCATTAACAGGCTTTTTCCACATTTCAACTACCCACTCTATCTTTTTACCTTTTTGAGTAATTTTTTCGGATTTATTTTTTTGATCCCTAAACAGTCCATTTTCGTTCATCCAAGATTCAATTTCTTTATAAAAATCTTCGATTAGGAAAGGGCCGTTGTATTTATACATTAGGTCATCCACAACCTGTTTTTTTTCTACCATTTTTTATTATTGTACTGTTGAAGCGAAAGAAGATACTTTTGAAACAACCTTGTAATGTTTGTGCATGTTCAAAAACTTTTCAACACTATGATACAAATAATTGACATCACTAGTTAATCTTTGCTCAAAATGTTCGGTGTAGGTCTTGTGCACAAAATTAAGATATGCCGTTCTTATGAACTGCAAAAAAGGCTTATGTTCCCACATATTCCACTGGTCAAAATCGATGTAGCCATCAAAATACATAACTAGCTTACCATTACCAATTTTTGTTTTCTTATTATTAACAATAGCATCAACTTTCTTGTAATTGTATATCAAAACCTTCATTTTTACTATTTGCCTCATGTCATGACTTATTTGCTTCCAAGGTCTTAATAGCCATTCAATATGCTTCCCATTCTGAAGCTCATGCTCGAATTCTTTGTCAGGCCTAAAATCAAATCCTTTTTCATAGATAAAATTGGTAAGGTGTTTGTATAACTCATGTGCATCAAAAGGCCCTTCGTAATTCAGCCTTAAATGGTCAACAGTTACTCTTAATTCTCCCATCTTACCTCATCTTGTTAAAGTACCTATGCTCAAAACCCTCTGATTCAAGTTTAAGACGCTCCTTAATCAACGAATGTAGTTTCAAATGAACGTTATAATACATATTATCCCAATACAACCCTTCTATCTTTTTCTTCATAACATACTTAGTATAGAAATTCTTTAAGCTTTTGTAGAAAGCAGTTTCATCCCATCTCTTATCGTAATCCAAGACAACTTTTGTTTGTATTTGTATCCATAATCTTCCCTTTGTAAACATCTTTTTGCTTCCATCCTTTCCAACAACTTCAACATCCTGAGTATCATAGGTATGTAAAAAAATTGTACACATATACCTATAATATTCTTCTACATCCCTCTTTGCTTCCCAAATGTAATAAGTTTCAGGACCAAAAGGACTAGGATGCTTAGTTATGTACTTTTTTTCATAGAATTTGAATTTTTTACCTGAGAAAAAAGATGCAATGAATTCGTATAAATCCTGCATATCCCAAACTCCCTTATACTGCAAGTAAAGGGCTCCACCACCCATTTCACTATAAGCATCCATCTTAATAAAAATCTCGTTTAGAAAATATATAAATGTTTCTACTACTATACAACAGTAGTTTGGGGTTTAGAGCAGTTTTCACAAAGAGAAACTTCATCATCGTTTTTTATCTTTTCAGAATATTCTCCGCATTCGTTGCATATCCCTTCTTCAGGCCGGAGGGTATTGAGGAGTTTCCTACTCTCTTCTTTTAACTCATACTTTTCAACAATAAGGTCAAAAAGCTGAGGTTCTATTTTAAGAACATCTTTTATCGTTAGCAGCCCTATAAGCTTGTTATTTTCAACAACTGGTAAGTGCCGTATGCTATTATCTCGCATCTCAATAAGAGCTTCATACAAATCAGCTGCAGGACCTATTGTAGCTAATTCAGTCCTCATGAAATCCTTGACCTTTGCCCTTTTTATGTTAATGTTTTTTGCAACAGCCTTACGGACGATATCTCTTTCCGTCAATAAACCAAGAAATTTTCCTTTGTCTTTAATAGCAACAGCCCCTATTTTGTTTGAGGTCATCAATCTTGCAGTGTCAGGAAGAGAAAAATCAGGAGTAACAGAGATGACATTCATGGTCATTGCGTCCGCAACCTGCATTCCAGTTTCCATTTTAATATCGCAAAGGAAAAATCCTATTTAAACTTATTGATTAAATAAATTTTAGAAACCAATTTTAGAATACTACAGTTTTGAGAAGCAAAATTATTTTAGTTTTCTAAGAAAGCCCATCAACGCAAAAGCCTCTCTTTTTGTCATCATACTTTTCCCCAGTAAACGCTTCCACACCTTTCTTTGAGTTCCCAACTTTTCTTTTGTTGCGAAGTCCATACTTTTTAGTTTGTTGTTTATATATTTCATTATAACTTCTTTTTCTTTTTTGGTTGCAAAATTAATATGGGAATTGGATTTTTCAGAAGAAGACTTCTTGAATATCTCAAACAGTAGGATAGAGACAGCATGGCTTATGTTTAAAGTAGGATAAGTTTTGGAAGCGGGAATTGTAACAAGAATATCACACAGATCTATCTCCTCATTAGAAAGTCCTTGACCTTCCCTACCAACAATCAAAGCAATTCTTATTTTTTTGTTTAATCTAACTAATTTATCTGCAACCTGTTCCGGATTAATAGGGTTCCTAGGAATATTGTAATCAGTCCCAAGTATGGCCGTAGTCCCAATCAAATAATCAAATTTTTTGAGGTAATCAAAATCCTTTATTTTAGTTTTATCTAATACTTTATTCGCGTGCTTTGCTACTTTTCTTGAGGTCTTACCAATCTTACATTTAGGATTTATTAAAGTTAGTTTACTAAAATCAAAATTTGCCATAACTCGAGCTACTGCGCCCAAATTCTCTTGTTTCCTAGGTTCAATCAAAATTAATTCTATCATTTTAAACTAAATTATAGGAATATCAATCTTACTTTAAATAGAATCCTGAATTATTTAATAAATGCAGCTAAGATGTTAGCTAACACAATAAACAAGAACACCATACTAGTATGATGCCAAATCTTGTCAGCCTTTTTCTTGTTAAAAAATTTATGCAAAGCTAATTGCATCATTCTTCCACCATCTAAAGGTCCGATCGGTACCAAATTAAATAGACCTATACCCAAATTGAGTATTATCAACCATTTAAACAGTCCGGCAACCCACAATATCATAACTGGAATAAACTTCCCATATTTTTCGCTGAAAGCTTCCTTGACAGATGCTTCTTGCTGCACATAAACACCCAAATAAGATTTTAGTTCATCTTCCGGGTTTGAAGCTAGAATAAGGTTGTATTGGGATTTATCTGTTTTAAGATTAATATTTGTTCCTGGATTTTTACCAGCCAATATCTCAGAAAAATCGTCCAAAGTCCCTACTTCTGCTCCATCAATTTCTTTAACAATTTCTCCTTCAGCAATTCCGGCTTTCTCTGCGGGATAATCCCCTTTAATAAACCCGGTTATCTCTACCCCGTCTAGTTCCATCATATTGTTTCCTATAGGGGCTAAAATGAATGCTGATAAAGCAAGAACCAAAAAAGCTAGCAGAATATTGGAAAAAGGACCTGCAGCAAAAACACTTAGTTGTTGTTTTACTGATCTTTTTCTCAGAACTTTTTCATCAGGCTCCACAAAAGCAGCAGGAATTATTGGCATGTGTAAATTTTTGAATAAGGATAACAGAACAAGTGATGCTCCGAAGACCAGAACAAAATCGTTTTGTAAAGATAATGAGGTTATACTAAATTCTGAGTTAAGAATCCTTTTAGGTAATGTGAACAATACCATCAGTATTCCTAGAATCAAAGAACTTGAACCAAGAAAAGCAAACCCAGAACTTTTGACCTTGATGTTATGCGCACGAGCAATAACTCCATGAGCATATTCATGAATCAAGGCAATTATGAAAATTGAGATGATCCAATAAAAAAACGGGACAAAAACAACACCTTTTGCTTCAAAAGGAAGCACTAAACCAACTCCTGGAGGAGCCTCAGGTTTTGTGAAAATATCATATAAGTTATCTAATAATGAATACCCCAGCAAAATCATCCCCAAAAAACCAACAACAATCCCAGCATACCCAAGAAACTTCATAATCTTATTAGCTTTTTTAGCCAAAAAATCCATGAACTCTAAACCAATCTTTGTACGGTACATGGAAAAATAGAAAAAGGGAAAATAGCCCTGAGTTTGTAATTTCTTACGTTTAGAATAAAGAAACAAAGAAAGTAATACAAGAAAGATGAGGGCAGATATGCTTTGGAAATCAAGAGGCATTTTATTTTTTTCTAACCGTTCTCAAGCGAGGGCTGCTACATTTTCTACAGGTAACTTTACCTTGAATAACCTTCATGTTGTTAGCTCTAACCTTGCTTTTGCATTTTTTGCAAACAAATATATTTCTGAATTTTCTAGCTTCTGCTTCTGGAAATTTAACCATTTTAACTCCTAACTTTTTATTTGTTTTATAACTTTATCGTCCATTATCACCCAATACAATACATTAACTCCTTCAGCAATTTCTGCTTTTAACTCTTCAGGAATGTCCATATCAAAAGTTTCATATGTTTCTGCGTCCATAACATTTGTAGTATTTCCCTGAATGGATAATACTTGCGCTGTTCTTTTTTCGATGATTGGAACTTCAACGTTATCGTGACCAGGCATGACAACAACTCTCTTTTTACCATCTACAAGACCCACAGCAGTCATCCTGACTTTTGCGTGTCCATGCTTTCCTGGGCGCGATACTGAAGTATCTGAAACCCTACAAGCAATATTTTCCACTAACACATAGCTGCCTTTTTGTAAGCTTCCAACACTCTGCATCTTTGTTGCCATTATATCACCTAATTTTCTAGAAATTTCTTACCTATTATAAATATTATGCTAGCTTTTTGCCGCAAGCTTGATGTCCCTTGCTTTAACAGTTTTCCTACCGGCATGAGATGCTAATTGTATAGCTTTTCCAGCTATTTCCTCAGCTATTTCCTCAACCACATTCTTTAAAGCAACCTTTGCCTTGTCCGATACCCTGTCTGCGCCGGATTGCTTCATTATTTTTTCCATAGCAGCCAAAGGAAGTATTCTTGTGCTCATAATCTCACCATATTGTTGTTATTTTAGGAAACAGACTGGTATTTAAATGTTTTGTAGCTAAAATAAGAGGAATTTCTTCCTTTTTGCATTTCTCACTATTGTTTTAAGTCTGTTTTCCATCTCTTCTGAATTATGAAACTTTTTTTCCAACTTTTTGAATTTGGGAGTATGATGTCTACAAGAACCGTTTTTGTCATTGAACTTAAGCTTTTTATGTAACATTTCATGATGCATCACATAATCCAAAGCTTCTGGGTCTTGCAACAAAATTTTACTTATAGAAACGGTGTCAGAACCATATTCATAACTTCCCAAACGATTAGTTGAGTTATGCCAGACGAAATTTGTTGGTTCTATCAACCCATGAAAATATTTTTCATTAACCTTATCAAAAGAATCCCTCAAAATAGGATCGGTTTTTGTTTTAGGAGCAGCTATGTGGATTTTTTTCATGAAATTATTGTACAGATCAATGTTGAACGTTGTTTTTTTCTTTTTGAAAACCTTAACAAACAAGCTTTGCAACAAACCAATCTGGATCTCTCTGCTGATTGTCTTCCAGTTCTTACTCAAATTAAAAGTGAAAGAATTTTTCCTGTATCTAACATTAGCATTGTACGGCTTAAATCTACCAGAATACTTAATTATTAAAGAATAATCTTCAATATTTTTATCCGGAAATAAATCTTCAAAAGCATCACTTACAATGGACATTATTGCTGGACCTCATACCTCAAAATAGCAACTACCTTTCCAAGATCCTTCAGTTGAGAACCTTCTCGAGTTTCAGTGGAAATAATCTTTACTTCTGTTCCAACCATCTCTGCTTCTTTCTCAAACTCCTCTATTTTTTCATCATCCAAAACCTCTGAAACCAATAAGGTTTCTACAGTTCCCATCTTCAAATTTTTTAAGGTCTCTTCAATACCATAAGATACCATTCCTGGTTTTGTTGAAAGAAGCTCAAAAAATTTTTTAACAATTTTTTTTTCTTCTATAACATCTTCAGCTGCAAGCACATCTTCGCTTTTTTCCAAAAGTTCCTGCAATCCGAAATCCCCGGTATAACTTAAATCTTTGAAAGCAATTATCTTATTTTTGACATCAGCAGTTATATAACTAGAATCAATAAAATCATATTTTGTTGGACCGGGACCACCAACAATTATGCCTTTCAAGTTTTTATCCCCCAAAAATTTTTCTTTCATGTATTCAGCAACTTTCTTGAAATGATCTTTTTTTGCACCTTCTCTCAATCTGGCAAATCTTGCAGAGCTTTGTCCTCCGGCTTTAGTCTTTCCAGGAACTTCAGAATGAGTTTTTAGCAAGGGTATGATAACTTTTCCTTTAAGATGGGCGATTATTGCATCCCTCCTGTCAACAATAACCAAACCGTACATCTCTTTGGTATCGAGCATATCTCTCAAAAGATCAAGAACAAATTCTTTGTCACACCTATAGATGCGAGTGTTTAGCGGAATAGGAGGTTCAATACTCCACACATTAAAGTCTTGTTGACCTTCACGCTCTGCCACGTTACCAGAGAAAACAGCAAGTCCATTCTCAGGAGTTTTTTTGAACAATCTCAGGTGCTGAGTCATTTTTTCTAAAGAATCTATGACGTTCTTTCTTGTTCCGGAAGATTTAATATTAGTAGCAGTACCTTTTTCCTGATCAAGATGGTTTATTATCTTAATGATATCATAGCCTTGTGGGATGTAAACTGAAACAAGTTCAGTGTGCCTTCCTCTATGCTTTTCCAAATCCTTTATGAATTTTTTGAGTCCATGCTTTTGCTTTTCAGTTATACTCATTTTAACCTCAAAATATAGATGCAACTAACAAGAACCAGTCATTCAACTTCCAAAGTCACACTAATTGTCATAACAGTCACATAAGCATCTTAGTTTATAAATATTTTTGTTAAATGATATAGGACAATGTTTTTTAATTATCTATTTTGTCATACTCCTAGGTAGTTATTATCAAAAGCTTTATAAATTAAATAATACATCGGAGTAATGTAAAATGGCGAAGAAATCTTCTAAATCTCCTAAAAAAATAGATGAAAAGAAAGCTAATGATATTTCTGTTACTCAAGAAAAGGCTTTAGAGAAGTTACCTAAAGATGTACAGGAAAAGCTCAAAGGGATAAAAGCAAAATTAGATAAATTCCAAAAAAAAGTCCTTGAAAAATTTGATAAATACATAGCAGGAATTACCTTGTTGCCACCACCAAAACAACCAGAAAATTCAAATTTGCCCCAACAAAAACCAGAAAAGCCAGTAGATAAAGACAAGATAAGTGTGCTTGTTCTTGTTGATGATTCTGACAGCAGGAAAATGCCTAAGCATGAGCTTAAGGAAAAACTAACTGGAATTATAAGCAGCATTGCGCAAGAAATAGACAAGAATCTGGAACCGCAAACCGTGATATTGTCTGAGTTATGGCAGAACTGCTATGACGGAAAAAATGATTTATTACAATTAATAGCCATGTCAGCCCCGGTATTTGACAAAGGGATGTTGGCTGCTATCAAGATATCAGAAGTACACAAGACTATGGTCTTGAAGAAATTTGAGAAGTACATTGTCAGTTATGTTTTAGCAGGATCTTTGGTTCAAGGTAGAGCAACTCCCTCCTCAGATATAGATGTGTGGATCGTGATAGATGACACCGATGTCAAGAAGATGACCCGAGCTGAACTAAAAGACAAGTTAAGGGCAATAATCATAGGGATGGGTATTGAAGCTGGAGATTTAACTGGGATAAAGAATAAGATAAACATCCAAGTCTATATATTGACTGATTTCTGGGATAGTTTGCGTGAATCTAATCCAATAATCTTCACTTTGCTTAGGGATGGAGTTCCTTTCTATGATAGAGGAATATTCATGCCATGGAAACAACTTCTTAAGATGGGCAAGATCAAGCCTTCAGCAGAAGCAATAGACATGTTCATGGGATCAGGAGAGCAAATGCTTCGAAGAGTAGAAACAAAACTAAAAGATATAGGGATGGAAGACCTGTACTATGCGATACTAACCCCTTCACAGGCTGCATTGATGCTTCACGGAATTCCACCTCCCGCTCCAAAAGAGACAGCAGAACTGATGAAAGAAATATTTGTCAAAAAAGAGAAACTTTTAGAAGAAAAATTTGTTAAAACTTTGGAAAAAGTTATTCTTACAAGAAAAGCCATAGAGCACGGCGATAAAAAAGAATTGACCGGGAAGGAAATAGATGAACTTCTTGGTGAAAGTGATAAATATCTTAAGAGAATAAAAAGATTATTTACCCAGATAGAGAAGATAAAAGAAGAAAAAGACATGATAACTACCTATGAGAATATGGTCACTATAATAAGAGATGTTCTCCGGATGGAAGGAGTTGAAAAAATAAAAGATGAAGAGATAATAAAAACATTCGAAAATGAACTCATAAGCCAGGGAAAAGTTCCAGCAAAATTCTTGAGGATACTTAATGAGCTGATACAAGCGAAAAAGGATTATGATAATAAAAAATTATCCAAAGTGGAAGTTGATAAAGTGCATAGGAATTCAAATGAGCTGATTAAGTTTTTAGTTGAATATACTCAAAGAAGACGTGGAAGAGAAATAGAACGTGCAAAAATAAAAGTAAAACACGGAAACAAGTTTGGAGAAGTAATCCTGCTTGATAAAATAGCGTTTATCATACACGATGTTGACAGTGAAGAAAAAGAAGTTTCCAAAGCAAAGATAAAAGAAGATGGAAGCTTGGGGATGGTGCAAGGAAGTTCACTAGAAGAATTTGAAAAAGTTCTTACGAAAGTAGACATACCTTCAAAAGTGTTCATCAAAGGACCAATATTTGAAAATCTTAAGAACGTTTTTGGGAAAGACGTGGAAGTTTTGCTTAATTATTAACTAAAACAACAATATTTATAAAAAATAATTCTAAAATTAGGTTATGGCTGTTTTGGACAATTTACTCTTGGGATTAAAAGAGATAATTTTTGCTCCGGCTAAAGATGCATCTATCTGGTGGTTGTTAACACCAATAATATTCTTTTGGTTGATAATAGAAATATATTTCGGAAGATATAAAACTGAAAAATTGGGTTGGAATACTGCACTAGGAAATGGTTTATCTATGTTCTGGGTTGTTATAATAAGCTCAAAATCACTCTTTAATATGGATCTAGGGTTGTTTAGCTTTGACAAAGCAATATTTATTTTTGTTATAGCATTCTATGCACTTTTTATAATTTTTATTTCATTTACTCATAAGATTAAGGAAAGTGTTTTTTTCCTTTTTGCATCACCCAGCGCAATTTATTATCTGTCTGCCATAGCAGTCTTGTGGATACACAATTTATTGACCATAACTAGGTGGGTCATGATAGACTTGATGCTCTTGTATGTCTTTGTACTAATCTTTGAAACGATACTAAAGAAGATGATTCCTACGGCAATACATGAAAAACCGGAAAGTTTTGATCTTGGAAGAGTTTAGTTAAGGCAATTCAGCAACTTCTTCAGATGGGCTTTTACTCTCTACAATGGAATCGAACATGCCTCCAATGCTTTTAAGAATGGATATTGGAATACTAACTACCGTTTTGACCAACTCTATAGGTTTATCCACAAATTCTTCTTCCAGATAATCTGCAACAGGATTACTAGGATTTTTTGAAGTAACATCATAAATTCCTCCAACAATTTTTTTACTATCCTGAGAAATTACCTCTACCTCCGCAATAGGATGGATTGATTGAAGGTCTGCAACGTTAGTAGGATCTTCCGAATTATCTGGAGGTTGAATCTTTGCTATGAAATCTGCTTTAGCACCACTTATAGCAGCAAACAGCCCTTCAAATGTTTTTTTAGGATTATTTTTTTCGAAATGATTTATAACCACATCAAGACCAACACAATTTTCACATTCTGTGTTCGGTTCTTCTCCGGGTTTCCAACCCCTAAAGATAGGATCCCTACGCAAATCTACTAGTAGGGGATGTTTTCTTTCAGGCTGTAGTTCTCCTCCTTGAATTATTGGATCTTTTTCGTTTCCCTTTATGACTGCTAAGATAGAGTTAGAAGGTCTAGAATATCCTGCAGGTCTGTTTACCCCAGCAGGAAGATACAATCCTGGTGGAACAGAACGATACACAACAGAACCATCACTACTGTACATTTCTGCACCGTTTCTTGCTATGAAGTTAACATCAGAAGCATATTGCGTAAAAACTTCCCCTTTGTTGATATCATAGAATTTTCTTTCTGGACTTCCTCCTTCTGCAGGAATTATTACTTCTATAACATCTGAACCTGAAACAACTAACCCCTCTTCCAGCATGACCCTACCAACTGTGTCAATAAGTTTAACCCGGTGTAAGGGCACGGAAGAACCGGGTCTTGCAAATCCTTCTGTTTTTATATATTCTTGATCAGTTCCTTCAACATTCCTAATCCAGTATTTTTCTATTGGTACATTCGGATCAGGAAGTTCTATTCCCCTTATAGAAAACCATTTTTTCTTTAATTCCAAATTATCATTCAACAAACTTATTTTTTTGGATATTGCGTCGTTAAATTTTGTAGACACTTCCTCATTTTCCAACAAATCAGGATTTTTGTCTAGAACTTCAGATGCTTTCACTGGATCGGATTTAAATGCAGCATCTGCTATTTTTGGATCTTCCATTAACGCAGGATCATTTTCTAAAGTCTCCCAAGACTTATCAGGAGCATGTACAAACCCTCCAACAGGATCAGCCCTAAAATTATTCAAAAAATTTTCGTCTAGTATTGCATCTTCAGAATCCCAATCTACACCTTGAACTAAAAAAGAGTTTAGCAAAATTATGAGCATAAAAACAGAAAATATTTTTTTCATACTGAATTTTCCTCCAAGTCTCCACCATATCCAATCAAAAAACTATATACAAAATTATCTTTGGGAGATTCATTAAAAGACAAGACATAAAGGATTTCATCGTTCCCTAACCTGACAAGATCAAATGTAAAATTTTTGTGATAAGCAAGATTAGATAACTGACCCAAAGCAACACTTTCTGGCTCTAATTCTTGAACTTCCAAAAAATAGGCCACAGAATCATATTTGTCCTTAAAATTAAAATTCAATTTTGAAGAAAAATCTTCCAATAAAATTTTATTATCATTAAAAGTGGATTCTATAGGATATTTAAGGGAGATTAAAACATCTTCCACTCCTATGACAGATTCTACATGTATGTCTCCTGTTTTGAACACATATCCTTCTTTTATATCACCAAATTTATCTATGCAACTTTCTAGATTTTGTTCTATAAAAAAAGAAAGTTCAGATTCTATATGGTTTAAAGAAGGCATTATATTTTTCCCATCCAATAAATAAAATGGAATTTTAATGGATGATTCTGTACTTAAACTATTATTGAAATAAGAACCTCCTCCGATACCTAGAGTGTATATTCCTTCTTCTGCTGTTTTTTCAAGACAAAGACTAACAAAAAGATTTATTTGATTGGAGGGATTTTCTAAGATTTTTGAAGTTTCAACTCGGATATCTTCTGCTTCAGAACCATTCAAATAAAGAATGAAAGAGTAGGCTATGCTAACAGTTAAAATTAACAACATGAAAATAGCAATCTGACCTCTTTTCGCATTCATTTTAATTTAAGGATTAAGAACTACTCTTTTTATCAAAATATTCTTTGACGCGTTCATCTACTGAAGGTTTCGCTTGTTCTCCAAGAGCATAGTAAGTTTTTTCGACTTCACCACCCCATGAAAATTCTCCTTTTTCTTTTTCTATCTTTGAAATTTTGAATTCTCCCAAAGTGATACCTTTTTTGAGATGATAGTAAATACTTCTCATCGTAACTTTTGGGAAGATAGCAACATAAGCTTTGTATATATGATAGCCGTAACCTTCTTTCATGAAATAAAGAAGTTCTATAATGTTTTGTCTTATTTCAGATTTGGTGGGTCTTCCACGAGCCATAACTTAAAAATGGGAGAATTAGTATATATACTTTACTATATTGAAAATAAATAAGTTTTTAAACAACAGAAACAAGATAATCCCTATGTCTAAAACAACTTCCAAGTTTGACATAAGAAAAATAGGATTGATTTTTATCATAGCGATATTGTTTACTGTTTTCGTTTTTACCTCAATTGATGCTGTTTATCCCACTCCTAAGTACAATGATTTCTGCGAAGAACGATTTATAGAAAAACCGGTAGTGTACAAAGACAGAGCAGATTGCAAAGAAATAAAAGGACCTTCGGAAACGGAAACTAAAGCATGTACAGATAAAAAAGGACAAATTGCTTATGAGTACGATGAATTTAATTGTCCAAAAAGTTATTCTTGTGAGACTTGCCAGAACGAATATGATACCGCAAGAGAAGAACATAGTTTTGTTGTGTTTATTATCTCAGCAATATTTGCATTAATCGCCATAATCATCGCATTTTATCTTCCAACAAGTTCAAGGTTAAATGAATGGATAGGAACCGGATTTTTGTTAGGAGGATTATTAACACTATTCTTTGGAACCATCATGGTTTTTGGAGATCTGCACAGATTCGTTAAACCACCAATAATCCTAGCAGAACTTATCTTAGTAATATTTCTTGCATACAAAAAGATCAAGAAATAAGCTTTTAAGCTAACTTGAATTCTTTTCTTATTATGAACTATGTATTTGAGATGTACAAAGAATTTCCAGAATTAGCAAAAGAGGAAGTCCTAGCATTAACAAACAACAAAAACCCCCCAACAATAGATAATCTTCTACAATTAACAATCAAAGATAAAAGAAAAATTAAGTTCCTAGCTGAACGGCTTGCTTACACAAAATCAATCAACAAATTACTATTTGAAGTCAATTACAAAGATTTTCTAAAAAAAATTGAAAGTTATAACTGGAAAAAGATTTACAAAAAAAACTTTGGAATAGAATCAATAAATCTTCAAAATAAAAAGTTAACAAAAGAATATTCCGAAAAAAAGCTTGCAGGATATGTCTGGAGAGCTGTTAAAGAACCAAAAGTTAAATTAAAGAATCCTGAAACGGATATACGTATCTTTTTTACAAAAAATAAAGTGTTTTGTTGTTTGCTTCTTGAAAATATTGAACAAAACTTTGAGAAAAGAAAATCTCATTTAAGACCAAAACCTTCACCAATATCGTTACATCCAAAACTCGCAAGGTCCATGATAAATTTAACAGGAATAAAAAAAGGAACAGTTTTGGATCCTTTTTGCGGGTCTGGAGGAATACTCATAGAAGCAGGCCTTATGGAACTAAAAACTATTGGAACAGATATCAATCAGAAAATGATATGGAAGTCAATGGTAAACCTCAAACATTTCAGAGTGAAAAGCAAACTGGAAGTAAAAGATTTTTTTGACACAAAGAAAAAATATGAGTATATCGTTGCGGATCTTCCTTACGGTCTGAATGCAAGCATCATGAAAAATATAAGGGTAACAAAAAAAAATAAAGAAGAGATGAAAAAATATCTAGAAAATTTTTATTCTGACATAGCCTTACACCTAAAGAAAATATTAACCAAGAAAGCAGTGATAATTTTCCCAAACTATGTAAATTATAAAAAATTGATAAAAAAATCAAAACTAAAAATAAAAAAAGAATTTTCTGTTTATGTACACAGCAATTTAACAAGGAAGATACTGGTTATTACTTCTTCTTGAGCCTTTTCTCTTCTTTAGCAACAGAAACAAACGTCTTTAAGAGTGCGTCTGGAGTTAGAGACATGGAATCTATACCGCACTCAACCAGAAATCTTGCAAATTCCACTGAAGAACTTGGAGCGTCTCCACACAAACCTATCTTTCTCTTATGCTTCTTTGCTGTTTTAATCACAGAAGCAACCAAACTGGTAACAGCAGGATCCATCTCATTATAGATGTGACTAACAAGTTCAGAATCCCTATCCAGACCTAATGTTAATTGAGTAAGGTCGTTAGTTCCTATACTAAAACCATCAAATATCTTTGCAAACTCATCCGCAAGAATCACATTAGAAGGGATCTCACACATCACATAAACTTCCAAATTGTTTTTACCTTGCTTAAGACCATTCTTTGCCATGATACTTATGACATTTTTTCCTTCTTCAACCGTCCTGCAAAAAGGAACCATAACTTTAACATTAGTCAATCCCATTTCATCTCTTACCTTAGTCAAGGCCATACATTCAAGGACAAAAGCTTGTCTATATTTCTCAGAATAATATCTTGAAGCTCCACGCCACCCAATCATTGGATTGTCTTCTTTAGGCTCAAAGTACTTGCCACCAATTAAGTTGGCGTACTCATTACTCTTGAAGTCTGATAAACGAACAATAACATCTTTTGGATAGAAAGCAGCGGCTAAAGTTGAAATGCCTTCTGCCAATTTGTCAATAAAAAAATATTCGGGTTGTTTATCCTGATACCCTCTAACAGTTTCATCTATCAGCTTCTTTGTTTCATTATCCTTGATCATGTTAGGATGTAACAAAGCGAGAGGATGAACCTTTATGTAAGAACTTATCACAAATTCTTGTCTTGCCAGTCCTATCCCATCATGTGGCAAAAAGGAGAACTCAAAAGCCTGCTCAGGATTTCCAAGATTCATCATTATCTTGGTTTTTGGTTTGTCTAATTTTTTCAGGTCAGTTTTTTTTATCTCAAACTTGAGAAGACCTTCATAGATGTATCCTGTTGAACCTTCTGCACAAGAAACAGTGACTTTTTGATTGTTCTTTATCTTCTCGGTACCGTGACCAGTTCCAACAACACAAGGAATTCCCAACTCACGAGCTATGATCGCAGCGTGACAAGTTCTTCCACCACGATTAGTTACGATAGCAGAAGCAATCTTCATGATCGGTTCCCAGTCCGGGTCGGTCATCTCAGTAACAAGAACTTCTCCTTTTTTGAATTGCTCCATGTCGCGTACGTCCATAATAATATGAGATTTTCCCTGACCGATCTTATCACCCACACTAGTTCCTTCTATCAAAACTTTACCTTTTTGTTGTATAGAATATTTCTCTATTACGTTAACATCTCTCACACTTTGTACGGTTTCCGGCCTAGCCTGAACGATATAAATCTCATCAGTCCTACCATCCTTAGCCCATTCAATATCCATAGGTTTGAATTTCCCAGCTTTTTTTGAATAATGATCTTCAATTATCATAGCCCATTTTGCAAGCTTCAAAATGTCTTTATCATCTATGCAAAATTTGTGTCTAAAAGCAGCAGAAACCTCTACGTTCCTTGTAGCAGTTTTCTCTCCCATATGAGAATAAATCATTTTTATTTGTTTCTCACCAAGTCTTTTACTTAAGATAGGTTTGTAACCCTTCCTTAGAGTTGGCTTGAACACATAGAACTGATCAGGGTTAACAGCTCCTAAGACAATATTTTCTCCCAGTCCGTATGAACCAGTTATCAGAATCGCATCCTTGAAACCTGATTCAGTATCAATTGAAAACATGACCCCACTAGAAGCAAGATCAGAACGAACCATTTTCTGAACCCCTATGGATAGTGCTATATCAAAATGGTCGAACCCCTTATCTACCCTATAAGAGATAGCTCGGTTGGTAAACAAAGAAGCAAAGCATTTTTTGCAATCTTCTAAAAGCTTGAAGGATCCCTTAACATTAAGGTAAGTTTCCTGTTGACCCGCAAAGCTTGCATCAGGAAGATCTTCCGCTGTTGCTGAACTTCTAACGGCAACATCTGTTTCTTCTGTTTTATATTCTCGAGAAAGTTTTGTGTAAGCTTTTATGATCTCAGACTCGAGCTCAGGAGGGAGGTGAGAGTTTAAAATTAATTCTCTAACTTTTCTTCCTCGTTCAGTAAGATTTCTAATGTTATGAGTATTAAGGTCGGAAAGAATTTCCTTTATGTGTTCTCTTATTTTTGCATATTCGAGAAAATAGTTGTAGGCATGAGCAGTCACGGCAAAACCATTAGGAATCTTAACACCCTTTTTGGTTAGGTTACGGTACATCTC
>JADHVG010000056.1 GCA_016784105.1 Candidatus Woesearchaeota archaeon | reverse complement strand
ACTAAAAAAACTAATAACACCTTTTTCTTCAATCCACCCACCAATTTAAGAATATTTTAATTATGTTGTTATGCTTATTGATTTAACTTTACTTGTGTCATCTATGAATGCAGTTCCAATACCCTTTCCAACAAAAAATGAGCTTTCACTAAAAATTCCGCTCAGAGCTCCTAAAAGCCCAGTATCTCTCTGATATTTTACAAGGTCAACTTCTTCTCCAATTTCTGAGG
The DNA here is from genome assembly GCA_016784105.1 of Candidatus Woesearchaeota archaeon. Classification (GTDB taxonomy): domain Archaea; phylum Nanobdellota; class Nanobdellia; order Woesearchaeales; family GW2011-AR4; genus JADHVG01. Next base: position 8,097 of record JADHVG010000056.1, on the reverse strand, counting down.
AAACATAATCAAGAACTTCTTGTCTGCTTCCTAGTTCATCAACAAGACCTAGTTCTTTAGCTTCTATCCCCAAATAGAATTGGCCAGTAGCTAACTTCTTAACAGCTCTTTCTTTCATACCTCTATTTTCGGCAACTTCTTCAATAAAATAATCATGAATCTTATCTAAATTCTTTTGAAACAATTTTCTTTCTTCAGAAGTCATGTCCCTGAATGGAATTCCAAGATCCTTCAAATTACCTGCAACAAGCCGTTCATAGGTAACGTTATGCTCTTCAATGAAACCGGAAAAACCAAGATAAGAAGCAATAACTCCAATAGAACCGGTTATGGACATCCTGTTAGCGATAATGTGGTCAGAAGCAGAAGCAATCCAGTAACCTCCAGAAGTTCCTATTTCGCGAATCCATGCAACAGTAGTCTTATTAACTTTTTTCAATTCTCTGCCAATCTCATCAGAAGCAACAGCACTTCCTCCGGGACTGTTAATCTCTAAAATTATTGCCTTAATATCATCGTCCTTGTTAGCTTTTCTTATTAACTTAGTAAGTTCATCAGCAGAAGCAACTTCTGAACTAAATAAACTATCATCAGATTTTGAAATTATGGGGCCTGTTATAGAGATCAAAGCAACATTACCATCTATACTCTCAAAATCATTCCCAATCATAAGGGAAATAAAAATAGATACAAAGAAACTTAATACCATTAACCAAATTATTACCTTTATTATTGACCACAGGGGATTATTTTTCTTCATCTTTACCTGTTTTTGACATCTGGAAGATGTCATTCCTACCTTTTCTTAAATTTTCGAGTATTTGATCTTTTGCCATCTCTAAAAGCCCAATAGCTTCCTGCGGACTAACGTTCTCAGTCTTCATGCTGGTCTTTATATTTTTTGGATCAACATCAAACCGTAACACTAATAATTTTTTCCCTTTGTTTTCCATTTTTACTTTAGAGTATAACTTTCCACGGTTTTTGTCTTACTGAGTATCTCAGACAATCTTTGATTGTCTTTATTAAAGAACATAACTATTGGATCAATGAACCACAATAAAACAAAAGGGAAAATTGGAATAAGAAACATGCTCCTCACCCATAGCTGCCAATTTTTTAACTCTTTTGTTTGTGGTCTAACAAATAATTTGAATAACATCTTTCCAGGAGTCTGAGAAAACTTTTTTTCTAAAAGAACAAAATAAAGGATTGTTATCAAGGAAGATGCAAACATAAGAATCATTAAAGCATTTCCAACACCATCAGAACTTAAGTGGTTGAAGGCTTCCGTAAAGGAATTAGTATCTGGAAGCAATTCTTCAAAAGAACTTTTAAAAGGCCACAACAATATAATATTTATAATCAGCATGTCTATTGCAAACGCTGCTAGCCTTTTAAGAACAGAAGCCTGCGCAAAAAATTGTTTTTTCTTTGCCATAACTTGAAGAACAAAATTTCAATATATAAGGGTTTTCCTTTTTTTATTATTAGAAAGTTATTTAAAAGAGTTAAGAGGTCAAAACTATTATATGAAACCTAAGAGACCAGCTAAGAAATCTTCAAAACCAAAAAAATTTATGAACACGCTTTCTGATGAGGAAAGAGCTGCACAAGAAATAAGCAGAATCAAATTACCTCAAACAGGCCAAGTTCTGGGAGTATTAGATCAAAGATTGGGAGCTTCAAGGACAAGAGTAAGATGCTTTGATGGAAAGACAAGAATCTGCAGGATTCCAGGAAGATTAAAAAGAAGATTATGGGTTAGGGAAAATGATATTCTTATTATAGAACCTTGGGAGTTTTCAGGGGATCAGAAAGGAGATATACTCTACAAGTACACTCCTACTCAAGTTCAATATTTGAAGAGGAAAGGGCATCTAAAGCAACTGGAAGAGATGGAAGAGTTCTAAGTATTATTTTTACCACTCCAGAATAGAAATATTTAAATATCATAGTCTTGTTCTAACCACTATGTGTAAAAAAACTTTAGTATCGTTCGCAATGTACGCAGCATTATTAGTTGTGTTCTTAGGACTAATAAACGCGGTTTTTAACCTAGGAAGGTTTGCATTCTTTGGAGAACTTCTTATATTGCTAGGATTGTTAGGTCTAGGACTAGTTGCAGTTGTAGGATTAAACAGCAATTTCTCATGGTCACACAAACTACTAGCAGGAATTTTTACACTAGGAATCTTAGACTTACTATTCATAAAAATCATAGCAACAACACCAATTTCATTCTTTAAAGAAACAATCATAGCAGCACTAGCAGGATTACTTATAGCTTTATTCAGCATGGAAGAAGAAAAACCAAAGCAACAAGTAAAGAAAACGCACAAACCAGGAAAATACATCGCATCCAAATCAGGAAGCAAATATCACGCTCCAAAATGTGATTGGGCAAAAAAAATAAAGAAACAAAATGCAGTATGGTTTAACAGCAAAGAAGAAGCAAAGAAAGCTGGTTATAAACTAGATAGTTGTGTTAATTAGTTAGTTCTAAAATGAGTCCTAAATTGGATATTTCTGAAAAGTTAAAGACATACCGAGCCTTTAAGGGTGTTGAAGACAGAACGATTGAGGATCTAGCATCATCATCATCATTGATAACTATTGAACCCTACGGTAAAAAACCAGCCACACTATACCATCAAGAAGATTCTATAGATACTGTTCATTTCCTCCTTAAAGGTAAGGTTTCAGAAGTTAGTTCTCACCCAAACGGAGACCCCACCCTTATTGATTTGGTTTATGGCTCTGGATTTGTAGGACCTCTAGATTATATTGATGGAACAAAGAATCATCGGACCGATTCTGCTATGGTGAATAGAAAATCTGACTTACTGGGGATTCCTTATGGAGAATTTGAACTTTTAAGAAAAAACTCCAAGTTTAAAGATAATCTAATAGGAATCTTAAAAGAAACTCTAGAATTTTCAATACTACTTCGACAATTGGAAAATTACCCTCTTAACGAGGCAATCCCTCTTTTCCTGGAGGCAGCTGTAAGGAGATTTAGTCTTTCTGCTTCAGAGAATGAGATTGCAAAATTAGACATAACAAACTATGAAATTGGCAACCTTCTTACTGTGGATCCTGCCTCCCTAAGTAGGAAAATGAGGGGTCTTAGAGAAAAAGGAATTGTAACAAGAGGAAATAACAATCTTCATATAGACATGGGAAAATTACAAGAAATAATTTAATAACTTACTTCTTCCAAAAATAGAATATTAAGGCAATCACTCCTACTGTTAAGAAAGAGTCTGCAAGATTGAAAATTGGCCATATCCTAAAATCTAGGAAGTCAATAACAGAACCATACATCAACCTGTCCAATAAATTTCCAGCAGTTCCTCCAAGCATGAAACCAACTAAAATTTGCAAGGTTCTTTCAGTATTCTTTATGTCTTTGATAAAATACAAGAGGTACCCAATAACAACAATTGAAATTAAGATCAAAATAAATGTTCTATCTTTTAATATCCCGAACCCGGCACCGGTATTGTGGATATAAGTCAAATGAAAGATATTGTTTATCAGAGGGATGCTTTGATTTAAGGACATATTACTGCTTACAAAAAATTTTGATATCTGATCAGCAAAGAAAACAACCAAAGCAGTTAACAAAACAAAAGCAAATTTATTTTTCATAAACACTCCAAGAACTAATTATTATTTAAACCTTTCAATAATATCTCTTTTTGTTCTCATCATTTCCCCTAGCAATACTCTCCAAATTAGCAAGACGCTGATTGATTATTTCTACGGAAGCTCGCAAAGCATCTAATTTAGTGGAGATTATTTCCATGTTCTTAGAAGCCAGGTCTTGTTGTTGATAATTTGGTTCACTCTTGGGACTAAATGATTGTGGGGAGGAGGGCTGCTGAAAAGGGGGAGGTTGTTGTTGGAATGAAGATGGTTGAGGAAACTGTTGTTTGGGAGGGGATTGTTGACCAAAAGATGGTTGAGGAGAAGGATTAAACTCGTTACCAAAAGCTAAATTATCCTGTGGAGGATTGTTACTTGCAAGAGGGTCATTCGCTAAAGAACCTTTTCCAAAGGGGTCACTTCCTAAATCAGAAAACTCATCTTTCTTCTTCCAGAACATTACCTTATCAAGAATACTCATTTGCCACCTCTTTTTTTATATAAACAGATTATATGTTTAAAAACTTTATTATTCAACTTCTTCAATTATCAAAGATGTTTTTTCTTTTGCACCTTCAAAAAGTTTGCTTGCAGTACTTTTTATTATACCAAAAGGGACTAGTTTCACAGCCTTAAACAAAGCAGTTTCCTCATAGACCTTAACTGTTCCATCTTTCAACCCTGAAAACAGCAATAAAGGATTTTGTGAACTTAAAATTTCATTAGCAACAATAATTCCGAACAATTCTGCTTTACCATTGTTTCCTTCAGATCTTAACATATCAATAACTTCTTCCTTAGGGACTGTTTCATCCCCTACTTGTATCTCGTCCCCTAAAGAATCAAGTATCTTAATATCGAAGATAAGCAGCTTGTAACTGTCCCCTAAAATCTTATCATAATCCTTATTTCCTAGGTAAGAAGAAAATTCTGTTGTTTCAGAATCAGAGATAGGAGTTATGTCAGCTCCTAATAACAATCCAGTAAGAACTTCATTATTCTCAACAAGAATTATCTTTTTTTCCGAAGGATTAAAATTTTTCTTTAAGTCCTTTGCATCCTGATAAATCATGAAAGTTGTTCCTGCTATCACAAGGATGATTGCAACGCCAACATAAATAATGACCTTAAAGAATTTCTTGAACAAACCCCATGCAAAGACAACTACTAAAGCAATAATTACTATTGGAATTAAACTCTCCAAAACCATAAGAAATCTTGGTTTTTATCATTATTTAAAGTTGTTGGTTTACGGTAAATTGATTATTATTTTGAATTCAATTACAATCCCATATCCTCAAGATTTTGGGAAGCTACTCTGTTTCTGCTGTAACACAAACCATCCTTTTTTTCGAGATTACTATTCAGAGATGTTTCTTTCAAAACCCTTACATCAATTCCCTGACCTACAGGAACTTGCTCTCCAGAGGGAATCTCACCTTTTATTCTATCCATTAATTCATAGTTATTGCTTGGATCCCAAACAGCAAAACCACAATTTTGATTTTGTATTCTGATCAAGACAGCATATTCTGCATTAGGAAAACGCTCAACAACAGATTTTAGAGACCCTTTAAGATCCTCACTATTTTGTGTTGAGTTGTCATAATATTGGACTATTGTGCCTTCTACAGGTTTCGTGCCGTGATATCCTCCCAATCCTAATACTGCTATGCCCAATGCAGCAGTAATTCCAGCTAAACTTTTCATTTTGTATCTTGTTGGTAAGCAACTATTCTTGCTTTGCCATTTAACTTTTGTAATGTAAATTGAGTTCCATCATTAAATGTATTGTAAATTTGAATTTTTCTTACTCTTTCTCTTAACCCGTTTTGTCTGCTGGAAAAATCTTTTCTTCTTTCTTCATGCTCTGGCCTAAAGGTTGGATTCAACAAATAACCGTCCATCCTTATTTTCTTGAAAAAATCTGCAGGTATAACAGAATCCTTAGGAAATCTTCTAAACCCAATAACTTGCACTTTTCCAGCGGGATGAAAATAACCCAGATCCGCTTTATGTTGATCAACCACGTACTTTTCAGCGTTACTTAGAGCAGCAACATTTGTGTAACCAAACCGTTCAAACTCTTCAGTTCTGAATCTTCCGTCTTCAAATAAATCAACCAACCCCAAATGTTTCCATCCGGGGATGAGATAAGGACTTAAGAATTTTGGGTCTGCTTTCTTATGGTAATTAGATCTTGGGAAAACAAAAGCATGATAACGTCCTTGTTCTCTGCTTTTTTCTGCACTTTTTTTTAGAATGTTTTCTCCAATAGCCCTCTTAACAGAAGTTACAACCTCCAGATCAAAGCCAACGCCGTTAAAACCTGCCCCGCTGATTGTTAAGCTTTGATTAGTTTCTTTAGCTACAAGATCATCAAGGACTAAGTTAGATTTCATAAAAGCAAGCATTCTTTTTACTGCTTCTTCATTTTCAATTTCTTCAGGCATTTTATTACCCCATATTTTTCCTTAAACCTTGTGTATATTTATAAGAGTCTATTGCGATAGGGCCTCTTTCGAGGTAATCTTTGATTAAGTTTAGGTGTTCCCTTCTTTTTGATTCATCTGCCATCCGAGGTACTTTTATGAAGTAAGTTTGAAAGTGTCTTGGCCTTGGATGTTGATTTGTTGGGAAATCATGGTTGTCCATTCTTTTTTTATCTCTCGAAGGATGATTACTGTAACTTCCTTTGGGTTCTATTATAATTGTCCCCCTATAAGTCCCAATGCCATTTTTAATATGATATTTTTCTCCTTTTTCTGCAGGTTTTTTTTTTAAAGTTGCACCAAATCTAGAATACATATTGGTAAGCTCTTGGAATATCTCTTTTGTGACTGATTCTTTTGTTTTGCTGCCTGTTAGCTCTACTCCTAGGAACATTCCTTGATTATTTGACCATACTTCAATGTCCTTCACTAGATTATCAATCGACATATAGAAATAGCTTATTTTTTACTTTATAAATCTTTCTATTTATTATCACTTAGAAGTAGTTATTTTATTTTCTTGGTATTCTGCTATGCCAGTATTAACAATCTCATCCAGCAACGCTATTTGTGGTTCTGATAATCGTCTTTTTGTGTCACCAAATAATGTCCTTATCTTCTCAGGATCTCTTGTTTCTTTTGCGATCTCATAAACACAACAAGTTCCTGTTTCCAAAAAAACACCATAATTCATGGAACCAGACATATATGAACTAACTAATCTTTCAATTTGCTCAACTCTCGCAGCTATTCTACTAATCTCAGGATGGCTGGGAGCAAATAAAGAAAAATTATCATTTACAGCACCACCTATCCCTAGATAATTATTAATTACCATTATTTTAAGAAAAAAATTATTCTACAAGAACCGCATCTATACTTCCATCTTGTCCTGGACGTGAAGTAATTTTAGCTTTTCCTTTGTCTGTCTCAATGACAGCGCCTTTAGTCATGATGTTCCTTCTCACAAAGTGCCTATTAGCAGGATTTTCAAGAACAGACTTAATAGCTGCTTGAACATATTTCTTTGTTTTAGGATCAAAAACATTTGCAGAATTAGAAGCGGTTACTCTGACCTTTTTGTTATTTCCAAGAGTCCTAACGGACTTTGCTCTTCTTTCACCTATATGCGTAAGAGCTGGTTGTCTTCCCAGTTCATACTGCTTCTTTTTGTTAGCGCCTTTCTTGTATCGTCCACCGGATGCTTTCCTTGTGGACCTTGTGTGTGTTATTGCCATATCAAATTGGATAAAGTACCTATTTAAAAAAGTTGCTACTTTTTGCATTAATTAACATAAGATTTATATATGGGGCAGATTCCCTAAGACATTGATTTTGAGGTAAATAATATGGCAGAAACATCAAGACCATTAGATGCGTTGAACAGAGCGAGAAACAAGCGTGTTATAGTGGAATTAAAAAACGATAAACAATACATTGGAAAGCTTAATGCTTTTGACATCCATATCAATGTAGTCTTAGATGAATCAGAAGAAAGAGTGAATGGCGAAGTAAAGAGAAAACTAGGTACTATCTTCATAAGGGGAGATACCATCACAATTATTTCTCCAGAATAAATAAATTAAGAGATTAAAATGGTTAAAGGAACACCTTCTATGGGAAAAAAGTCTGGTAAGACAAATATGATACATTGTAGAAGGTGCGGTGAAGGAACATATCACATGAGAAAAAAAACATGTGCGAGTTGTGGTTTTGGTAAAAGCGCAAGAATGCGTTCTTATGCTTGGCAAAAAAAATAGTTCTAAACACAATTAATAATAGCATAATTTTTAAATAAGTAGTTGATTTCATAATCTTTCATGCGGAGGTGCCGGAGTGGTCAAACGGGCTGGGCTTAGGAAGGTTAATTACCTGCAGATACCCAGTAGCTTAGTGCTTACGCAGGTTCGAACCCTGCCCTCCGCACTCACTATCGTTCGTGCTATGGAGCAGG
>JADHVG010000055.1 GCA_016784105.1 Candidatus Woesearchaeota archaeon | reverse complement strand
AATTCTGTGGAGTCTGGTTTTTTTGTCACTTTTATGACTCTTGCACATTCTCCGATGAATGCCTTAAACCTTGTTAACATTGATGCGAAATTCATTTTTAGTGTTGATTATAAGATTGATGAAAATTATTTTGTTTATAAATTTTGTTGTTAAAAATGATTAGCAAGAAATAATGTTGATGTGTTAATCCAAGAATTCTATTCCTAATTCTGTTTCTATCTCTTTTTTCTTTTTGTCTTGGGCAGTATTCCCTGCCCCTAATATTTGTGAACTTTTGACACCTGTTACTATGAGCATAGTTCTTATTGTTTTTTCCATGTCTTTGCTTATTTGTGCTCCCCAGATTATGCGTGCATCTTCGTCAAGTTTTTCTGATATTGTCTCTACAACCTTGCGAGCTTCATCTAATGTCATGTCTTCTCCGCCTATGACGTTTATCAAAGCACCATTTGCTCCAGTGATGTCTGCATCAAGAAGAGGGTTGTTAACTGCTTTCTCAACTGCTTCAATTGCTCTGTTGTCAGTATCACTTTCTCCAACCCCTATCAGTGCTACTCCTCCTTCTTTCATAACTGCTCTTATGTCAGCAAAATCTAGATTAACAAGTCCAGCCTTAGTGACCAGTTCCGCAATACCTTTAACCGCGTTTGTTAGTATTTCGTCCGCTACCTTAAATGCTGTGTGTAAAGGTAAATCTGGTGCAAACTCCAGTAATTTTTCATTAGGAATGACAATTAAGGTATCAACGACCTGTTCCATTTTTTCAAGGCCAACAACTGCATTCTCATATCTTCTCTGACCTTCCATAGTAAATGGTAAGGTTACTATCCCCACTGTCAGTGCACCTATCTTCCTTCCGACTTCAGCAACTACTGGTGCTGATCCGGTTCCAGTTCCCCCTCCCAAACCACAGGTTACAAAAACCATGTCTGCACCTTGAAGAACTTGCTTGATGTCTTGTTCCTGTTCGCGAGCAGACTCTTCCCCTAATCTCGGGTCGGATCCCGCTCCGTGACCCCGGGTAAGTTCTTTTCCAATGAGTATTTTTTTGTCAGAATTTGTGTACAGTAAATCTTGTGCATCCGTGTTTATTGCAATTGTTTCAGCTCCAACTATTCCAACTTCCGAGATTCTTTGGATCGTGTTATTGCCACCGCCACCACATCCCACAACTTTGATTGTTGCTTTTTGATTGGCTAATAATCTTTCAAGTTCCGCGTCTATGTTATTGTTATTTGTGTTTGTATTTGTAGAATAAGATTCTGCTTGAGTTATTTCAGGTTCCATTGTGTTGCACCTTTAGAATAATAAATAAGGTTATATTTAAACTATTTGTTTTTTTCTTCTAGGACTTTAAATCCTACTTTTTTGATTCCAGGAATTAGTTCTTTAATTTTTTTCTCAAATTCCAGTTGCATACCCTCAGGAATTCCTTTTTTGAAACTTACTTCTGCATTTCCTTCCTTGATGTCTACTTTGAAGTCATCTGTTCCTAATGTAAGTTTAATGTATCCTGAAAGTTTCTCTTTATCGTCTTCTACTTTGCGATTTATCTTTACCTTGTACTTTAACTCTTTTCCTGCAAGAGGATGATTAAAATCAACCATAGTTCTTCCACCGCTTACCGTCTTGATTAATCCCATCATACCATCAATATTTATCTGCAATCCCGGTTGAGGCATGATATTTTGTTGCTTGAACTTGTTTGTAGGAATTAATTGTATTAACTTAGGATTTTTCATTCCAAAACCGTCTTCAGGTTTTACCTCTACATCGTATTCTTTTCCTATTTCTTTTCCTTCAAGATTATCTTCTAATCCTTTAAGCACATGCCCTTCGCCCACGCAAATTACTTTAGGTGAAAAATCATGTCCATGAACGTGATTCTCTTTTGCTACTTTTTCATCAGTGGTATCAAAGATAGAATTATCTTCCTTTATTGTTCCAGTGTACTCAATTTCTATGAATTCTTTTTTTGAAATGTTTGCCATTTTACGTTTGAACAAGCAGAAATTTATAAAGCTTTCTGCAAGTTATGAATCAGATATCAGTTCTAATATTTTATTAACTACTTTTTCAACATTCATTTGGGTTGTATCTATAGTTTCATCATATAGCCTTGGATCATAATAATCTACCCCATAATATTGTTCGTATCTTTTCCTTTCGCTTGCTTCTCTTTCTTTTATCTTGTTTATAGTTTCTTGCAGATCTTGATGTTCCTCGTGTTCCCTTTTATCTCTTAAAATGCGTTCTGCCCTAACTTTATCATCACAATCCAAAAATATCTTGAGATCTGCGTTTGGAATAAAATGTGCTGTTAACCTGCCATCTATAACAAAATTATTTTCTTCTTTTCCCAGTTTTATTTGACGGTCATCAAGTTCTTTGTCTATTGATCCATCTTCTTCCGCTAAGCTTCCAAGTTTAGCTAAGGATATTTTTCTTTCAGTTGCCATCGACCTCATTAAATCACCAGTTGAGTAATGTTTTAATTTAAGTTTAGAAGCTATCTCTTTTGCAACAGTACTTTTTCCTGAACCTGCTTTTCCTGATAAAGTTATTATCATAAAAAAAAGAATAGTTAATTTGGTTTATAAGTTTTGTTATGTGTTTTTGTTTCTTTTAGAAACTTTTTTAAAAAAAATTATAACAATATGTGTATGAAAAGCAATATTCTTGACCAAACAGCTGTTTTTCTTTTGAAAGAAAATTTTACGGTAAAAACTTTAGCAAGAAATTGTTTTGACCTTCTCGCAAGAAATTCTGATAGGATTCTTTTAATCAAGTTCTTAGAAGATGCAAATTCCATTAGCAGAGAATATGTTTATGAAATGGATGTTGTTGCATCTTACCTTAACGCAACTCCCCTTATCTTGGCTGAGAAAGCAGGGAATAAGCTGGAAGAGAATGTTCTGTACACAAGATTTAACATGTACACTTTAAATTTTAGGACATTCTCCAATTCTATAAAGAATCAATTTCCATTCATAAAAAGAACTCAAGCGGGTCTTACTGCTTCTATAAACGGAAACATACTTAGGGAAAAAAGAGAAGAGCTTGGTTTTTCTCTTAATTCGTTGTCTAAACGTGTTGGTGTCACAAAACGCATGATAACTAAATATGAACATGAAGATTCTGAGATAACAATAAGCAAGGCCATGAAAATCTATGATCTTTTTGGCCAAAATGTTTTCAAAGAGATAAATATATTCTCTAATAGTTTAGAAATAGCAAGCAGTTCTAATTCTGATTATTCAAAAAAATATCAGGAGCTTGGTTTTAATGCTGCAGAGACCAAAAAAAGCCCTTTTGACATAATTGCAAAAAAAGGTGATGAGCTTATCCTAACAGAAATAGGAGATAAAAGAAATCGTGATTTCTCTTCTTTAACAAAGTTATTGGATGCTGATAATTTAGTTATTTTTGACAAGAAAAAACCTAAAAATATTCCGGCAATCAAAAAACAAGAGTTTTTGGAATTTGAAAAGGCTAATGAATTAATCAAGTTCTTGAAAGAATTCTAATTACTCAGTCATGTGATGCGGGTCGAATTTCTCCAGAGTTCTTCTTTTTTCATGATGGTCCGGCCACCCAGAAAACCCTAACATCGATGCTTCTTCATAAATTTTGATTTTTTTATCAGACTCTTTTTTTAACGCATAGTAAGCTGCTATCTGAAATTCTGGAGTGGATGTATTTTCTATGTCTTCAAGAGAATAAACAAGCTGTGCTTTTTTGGATTTCTTGTTATATGTTAGAATAACGTTACTCCTCCCTGATTGGATGCTGTACGTTAGATATAAATTATCTTTAGCCTTCTCTAATAGGCCTTGTACCTGTTCCGGGTTTTCAGTAGTTAGTTCTCCAAACGTCCTTATCCCTACAGCCTGCAATCCCTGAATCTTTGAAGCTGAATTCGCAAATGTTTCTTTGAGACTTTTTTCTGATAGAATAATTTGTGTTTCGAGTTCTTCAGCCTTTTTTTCTGCTTTAAGAGTTATTCCTTTGTATTTCTTATTGAATTTCTTTATCAAACCTTCAAACTTTTTGAAATATAGATCCACATCAGAATCTGATTCCCCATAAGCTTTATCAAGTTCTTTGGAAAGTCTTGACATTTCCATAAAGTCTTTGCTGAACTGCAGGATATCTTTCTTACCAAAAGAAGAGAGTAACATTGAAGGTTCCATGGCTATTATTATACGTAAAATTATATAAATATGTCGAAATTTTCTCAATTTTTAATTTTAATCTAAAGGAAAGATTTATTAAGAATTAAGAGGTTACTTCCATGATTAAAATGGAATCTTACGATACAATAATCATTGGTGCTGGAGTTGTTGGGATGGCCACCGGTATGTACTCTGGCCGTTTAAACTTGAAAACTTTAGTCATGGGAACAACTTCCGGTTCTGAACTCCCAATTGGAGGAGTTATAACATTGACGGATTCTGTTGAGAACTATCCTGGGTTTAAGCATCTTACTGGAATGGAGTTAGCTAAAAAAATGGAAGAGCATGCTCTGGAGTATGGAATAAGCATTAAAGAGGAAAAAGCTTTGGAAATATCAAAAGAGAAAGATACTTTCATGGTAAAAACCGACAAAGAAGAATATAGTTCTAAAACAGTTATCTTTGCGACTGGAGCAAAATGGAGAGAATTACCTATGCCTGGAGCAAAACAATTTGAAAACAAAGGAGTCCATTATTGTGCGTTATGTGATGGGGCGATGTTCGCTAGCAAAAATGTTGCAATTATTGGAGGTTCGGATAGTGCTGCGAAAGAAGCTTTACTTCTTGCTCAATACGCAGAAAAAGTTTACGTAATTTATCGTGGAGATAAAATACGACCTGAGCCAGTAAACGCAAAGCTTGTTGAAAAAAATGAGAAGATAGAAGTCATAACTAACACTAACGTTACTGAAATATTGGGAGAGGTGATGGTCAACAAAATTATTTTGGATAAAGAATATGATGGAAAAACAGAGTTAGATGTTTCTGGAGTGTTTGGTGCTATAGGTCATATCCCTTTATCCGATCTTGCTAAAGGCCTTGGAGCAGATATAAATGAAAAAAGGGAGATAAAAATCAACAGAGACAGTGAAACTAATATTCCTGGAGTGTTTGCTGCTGGAGATGTTGTTGATTCTGGTTTCAAACAAGCAATTACCGGTGTGGGAGAAGGTGTTGTTGCTGCCCATTCTGCTTATCAGTACATCAAAAAGAAAGAAGTGCAATAGCTAAATTAGAAATTTTCAAATATTAATTCTTTTTAGTAAAAACCATTAAAAATATTGTTGGTGTACTCACAAACATGGATAAAAAAGAGAAACTTAAAGCTATTGAAGAAGAGATTCTTAGCTCTGACCTTCCGTTAAAGGATACTGCAACAAATTTGGTTTTTGGGAAAGGATCAGAGAATGCTCAGATTCTGTTTATTGGAGAAGCTCCAGGTGAAAAGGAAGATTTAGAGGGGATTCCTTTTGTAGGAAGGGCCGGCCAGGAATTAAACAATCTTTTGGAATCTATTGGTCTGAATTTGGATGAGGTATACATCGCAAACATACTAAAGTACAGACCTCCAAAAAATAGAGATCCTAATCCTGAAGAGATTAGGATTCATACTCCTTTTCTGATTAAACAGATAAAAACCATTAACCCAAAGATTATTGCCACGCTTGGAAATTACGCGACAAAGTTCGTGTTAGCAGGGTTTGATGAACAAAGAATGAAGAAAGTAGATGGAATTTCAAAACTTCATGGTAAAGAGCAAGAAGTTACTATCAATGATGCTATTGTGAAGGTTATTCCTCTTTATCATCCTGCAGCCATGCTTTACAAGCCAGCATTAAGAAAAGAGCTGGAAGCTGATTTTGCAACTATGGGAAAAATTATCAGTCAGAATATTAAAAAAAGTTAAAAAAGAATAAGCAAAAGAGCTTATCTGAGTTCTAAAAAACCATCTAATAATTAGTAAACAAAAAAGGTTTATAGTTTGTGGATTTTTGTGTCATCGCTGTCCCAAAATTCTATCACATCCAATCAGAGTCGTCTTAGGGTGTAACTTTCTGATCACTCATTCCAATTAACTTTTGGTACCTTGTAAAATTTTCGTGATGGCTCCTACTGAAAAGAGTTAATGCTCCGGCAATGTATATTTTTCTTATTTCTCTCTTAGGCAAATTTCTGTCTATGCTTTTTTTTGCTGTCAACTTTTCAACATCTCCCAATGCAACAGCATAGTCACTAGAAATTCTCTGTGCGATTTCATCGTTTGAAAATGATTTATATTTGTACCTATACTGTGCATAAGTGGCCCATCTTTCTATATCCAAATCTGACATAGTTCTCATCATGTGATCTGACTGAAAATATCCGTGAAATATTTCATGAACAAAATAATGCTCCTGGCCTTCTGCTAGATAAATTGGGCTTACAAGCATCGTTCTTGAACCATCAGAGTAAGGTATCAAATTCACCTCCCCATGGGCAGAATCTGATACATTAATTCTAACGTTTCCAGTATTAAGCGGAGTGGTTCCGAACTCAGACATTAGAAATTTGATGGAATCTTCAAGTATCTCCTTAGCTCTTTCAGTGTACTTTTCTTTTCCGATGAACTCAGTCTTCTGCATAAGAAGACTCAAAGAATGATCTGTGGATTGATGCTCGTGGTTGTTAACCAAATCCCCCAAATCAGAAACCTTATTGTTAGCAGCCAGACTTTCACTAGAAAATCCTAAAACAAGTGCCAATGCAGCTCTGGCACACAAAGATTCCCTATATTTCATGGTACTCTGACCTATCCAACAATTAATTTGGCTCCTTGTGGTCCAAATCCTATTGTCCAAAATTCGTATTCTCCAGGTTCATCAAAAGCTTGTTCGAAGCTTGCTCCGGGGCTTATGGCATCACTGTTGACATACCATTCCTTATCATTAAAGATTGTTAAGGTTATGTCTTTCTCATAATCGTTAATCCATCTAACAGAACTTCCTGCTTTTACTTTTGATTCTAAAGGTTCAAATCCTGCTTTTCCTAGTATTCTAATTTCGGCTGAATCTTTAGCTGGTTGTTGAACCGAGTTATCTTCCGACCCAATTACTTCTTCTTGTTGTACTTCTTGTGCGCAAGCAGCTACAAAAAGAACTAAAATCAATGATATTGCATAAAAAATTTTCATCTTATTAGCCTCCAAAAATTATTATTACTTAAAAATGGTTAAGAATTTATAATGCTTTTCCTTTTTCCAGCCTTATTATTTTTTCCACTGCTTTTTTTGCAACTTCTATCTGTTTCTTATTCGGTCTTTTTGTGGTTACTTTTTGCATTAATAATCCCGGCCATATAAGGACTCGCATTATAGAATGTTTCTCATTTTTTGCGCTGAACTTTAGGAATTCATAGGACAAACCTGCTATTATCGGAATTAACAATATCCTAACCACCACTAAGATTGTTCTTCTTGGGAAAGCACTCATCTTTAGCAATCCTGGAAATACCGTTAAAAGAACCGGAGTTATGATTGAGAAAACTAGGATACTAGCCACTAACACTATCATTATGAATGCTGTCCCGCATCTTGGGTGTAATGTTGAGAACTTCTTGATATTATCTACTGTTAATTTCTTGCCTTTTTCATAGCAATGTATTGCCATGTGTTCGGCTCCATGATACTTAAATAATATCTGGACATCTTTCATAAGTGATATTGCAAAAATGTAGATAAAAAATACTGTTATCCTGATCATCCCATCTATTAAGTTAAAAAACAACGGTTGTGATTCTTCAAAAAACCCTATCAGGTTCGTTGCAAAGTAAGGTAAGATGACAAAGAGCCCTATCCCAAACAAGAAAGCAAAAAGAAAACTAAAAGTCATCTCTTTTTTTGTTATTTTTTCTTCTTCTTCCAATTGCTGGTCTGCTGACCACATCAACGATCTTGTTCCTAGAACCAACATATCGACTAAATTGTAAAAACCTCGAGCAATAGGTAATTTGTAGAATTTTCCTTTTCTTTGCTTTATCCTATCGTGTTTTGTGATTATTTTGTTTTTGCTCCTGACTGCAGTGATGTTATGTTTCATTCCTCTTATCATAACTCCTTCTATCACGGCTTGTCCGCCAATGTTGAGTTTCTTTTCTTCTTTGGGCATTTGCAACCAGAATTTGGTCTTGTTTATATTACTTATTGTTTGAGATATTGCAAAAATTTATAACTCTTCATAGATTTTCCCAATTCATGAAATGCCCTTATTGTTCTAATGAAGACACCAAAGTTACTGATAAGAGAGAAACTGAAGACTTAGTCGCTACCAGGAGAAGGAGAGAGTGTTTAAAGTGCAGCAAACGCTTTACCACTTACGAACGGGTTGAGGAAGCAGACATAGTTGTTGTGAAGAAAGAAGGTAA
>JADHVG010000054.1 GCA_016784105.1 Candidatus Woesearchaeota archaeon | reverse complement strand
GTTACTAATACGATTAAGATCGTGATCAAGATTTTATTATTTTCAAGTATGGTTTTTTTTATTAAGCTATTTTTTTCTTTAACGTTGAAGAGTTTACTTGAAACCGCAAAGGTATCGGAGTACCTAACCTCCGCTATGGCGACATATTTTCCTTTTTCTGATTCTTCTGGTATTTTGAATGATTTTGAGTAAGAAATCTGCTGCTCAACTTCCAAAATTTCTGTTTCTTCATGGATTATGTTTCCTTTAAGGTCTCGGAGGTAGTAGTTAATGGTAACATCCACGTTTCTCGGTGCTCCGATGTTAAGTAAACTAATCTGGGTTCTTAGATTTTCTCCAGGTTCAACATTTAGAAATTCATTAGGAATGTCAAGTTTTACATCGAACAAAACTTTTTCAGAAACGATTTCTAGCACAACTGGGATTATTTTTTCAATTTCTTCTGCTGTAGCTGTTAAGCTTCCAGCATAAACACCTACTTTCTTGCCAGTTGCTTTGATGAAAGTTTCAAAAGTTTCTCCTTCATTGAGGTTAAACAAACTGTCTGTCATGGAAGCGTATTCTTCTAAATTGTCTAGTGTTGAAGAAACAACAAGATTCAGTTCTCCAGTATTCCTAAAAGTCAATTTTTCTTCAGAAGTTTTTCCAAGTGCAACTTTGAGTGTTATTTCTTCTGGAGTTATGCTAAAGTTTTTTGTTTCTTGATCTTGTCTAGTGAAGATACCTCCCCCTCCTCCCCCTCCGCTTCCTCCAGAGCTACTTGAACTACTTGAACTGCTAGAGCTACTTGAAGAGCATGTCGAACTGCTACATAAATTTGTGCAACAAAATCCTCCTTGACATTGTCCATTAGAATTGCATGTCTGACCATCAGCCAGCAACCAAGTATAAAAAAATCCCAATAAGTTACTATGAGTACTTGAATTTATGATTCCTGCTATAATTCCAGAAGCAGTGTACATAGTGTAAGAACTGCTATTCACTTCTGTTCCCCCAGTGGAAACAATTAACGAGGAACTGTAACTGCTGCTGTTGGTTTCAAAAGAATAAGCTAGGGAGGATAATAAGACCATCACAATAAAAAATCCCAAGATATTAGTTTTCTTCATATTGTAGTTTTGAATATTCTTCTTTTTTATTAAATAGTTTTTGCAAATTCTGAGGGAATAGTAAAGTTTAAATAAAATTTTCAGTTTTTGTTTTTCATGAAGAAAAGCAGAAAACTAAAGCAATCCAAGCCTTACTCTGAACCTCTACACGAAAAACCAGGATTTCATTATGCTTTGGCAATAGTTTCTGTTCTTGCTTTAGTGTTGAGTATTTATGCTTTGAATAGTGTAAATAATTTAGCATCTTTGGAACAGCAGCAGATAAGTGTTGAAGATTTTTTACAAAAACTTACTGCAAATGAGCAAATGAGTTCTTTTGTGGGGGTTTCTCCTTTGAATATTGTGCAGGTAAACGTTAACAACCTTCCTAACTTACAGGCACAGATAGCTAATTTAGATACTTCGTATATCGGGAATTTTATTGTGCAGTATACAGATGTTCTGGTTATCTATGATTATGATAGTAACGAAATAAAAGGAACTGTTAGTTTAAAACAACAACAGCCACAACTTCCTGCTGATTTTTTTACTAAGCTAAATGTACATCCAGAATTGCAAGATCTTGGAGCTGAACAGCCGGTGAGTGGTCAGATTGATGAAGCTACTTTATCAACTTTACAACAACAGTTCCCTCAAGTTTATGAGAACGCAAAAGCGGGAGACTTCTTAGTGAGGTATCAAGCACGACTTGTTATTTACGATTACAACTCTGACCAAATAATTAATTCAGTTAGTCTTGGTTAGTTTTTATTTTAAGAATTATTTTTATTGGCTTAATTATTCTATATTTACCCTTATTTTTTTGACTCATCCTAACCGGATTATTATACTTCCGCCACCACTGTTTATTGTAATATTTTGGTCTGCTCGAGTTGTGTTTATGACTGGAACGTTCAGGGTTGTGCTTATGTTTGCAGATCCTTCAACATGTAGTTTTTGTCCTGGAGTTATTGTTCCTATACCTACGCTGCCTGTCAACTCTTTCAAAATAAGGTTGTTTCCTGAAGCGTTCCACAAGGAAGCATTTTCTACATTTAATCTTGCTGTGAAGTTTTCGTTGTTGAACACAACGAGACCTGTTAGCAGGCTTCCACCCCCAACAAAACTTCCGGCTTGTATGGTTCCTGAGACTAGGGTGTTTCCGGTTACGTTTAGGTTTCCTGTCACTCTTAGGAATCCGTCTGCAATGTTGTCTATTATTTCTCCGAATCCGAAGGTTATTTTTTCTGCTATTGTTAGGTTTCCTGTAGTTTTTATATTTCCTTCAGTGATGTTTATTTTGTCTGTTATTATTGTTAATGAATCATCTGAGTTTCCTCCTATACTCACATTCCCAGTCACATTTAGTACTGAAATCTTGTAAGTTCCGTCTTGTTCTAAGTTAGATGAAATATTGGATCTAAATGAGTATGGGCTGCTTGTCAGGTTTATTCTAGGAGAACTTTCATTATCTGTTCCTATTGTTATTCCAAGATAGTATTGTGATGAAAAATTTAAGCTTCCCAATCCTTGTAGAATTATATCATAAACTCCGTTTGCGTCTGGTGTAACGTTCCTATTTTTTTCATATAAAATAGTCCCACTAGTAAACTCATCATATATTTTGAATGAAAAGTTGAATGTTCCTGATTGAGGTGTTCCGGCACTATTGGTGAGTTTTCCTTGCAAAGTTAGAGTGTCCGGAATAGCAAGAACTAGGCTAGATAAAGCAACAATCAATAGGATACTCGATATCAAAATTGCTTTATTTTTTGCTGTTTTGTTTCTATTGCTATTTCTCATCATTTTTTTCCATATTTTTTTTAAGATCGGTAAGGATTAAACTTCTAACGTAGTCTGATTTGTCAACGCCTAGGTTGTTGGATACGTCTAGAATTAGTTCGTTGAGTTTTTTTGTTACTGTAAATATTATTTCTGGCATTTTACCTATTATTTTCCTCTTTATTTCTGGATCTAAGATTTTTATCTTTGAGATCATGTAGTATCAAACTTCTAACGTAGTCTGATTTGTCAACGCCTAGGTTGTTGGATACGTCTAGAATTAGTTCGTTGAGTTTTTTTGTTACTGTAAATCTTATTTCTGACATCTTCCATGAATAAGGACTAAACGCGGACTAAAAAAGGACTATACTTGTTCTTTTCACCTATTAGTATATAAATATTGCTATTATTACTTTAAGATACTATTTTCCATATTAGATTGGTAGTATCAATTAAGGATTAAATATGGATTAAATATGGATTAAAAAAGTTTTAAAACGGTTCTATCACATAAAAAACGCTATTCACGAAAATTATAAATATACCTTAAGTCAATTTTAGAATATGATCCTGAATGTTCTTACAATCCTACTTTTACCAGCAATATTCTTCATAGGAATCATAACTTCTTATGAAGACATCAAATACAAAAAAATAAGAAATAAATGGGTTTTATCAGCATTACTCTATTCCATATTCATATTTTTAGGGATATTCTTGAAGATAATACCCACAAATGAGATTTTAAGCAGAGCATACTTATTTTCTTATTTTTTAAACTTGATTTTTGCGTTTTTTGTTGGAATACTTATCTGGGTAACTAATTTATGGTCTGCGGGGGATGCAAAGCTCTTCATGGCATACGCAGTCTTGATATACCCTATCCATCACGTTCAGATTCCCAGTGTTTCTTTTTCAATACTTCTCAACACATTCCTGCCTTTTTTGGTCTTTTATGTTTTTAAGATGCTGTTTAAGACAAGTGTAAAACTCAAACTAAGTCTATTAAAGTCAATTCTAAAACCAGAATTTCTCTTAAACAATCTACTATTCATTTTTTCTTTCAGTTGGATAGGGTATGTCTTGATGTCTTATTTTAACAACAAGATTTCCGGAATTGGTAATGTTTTCACTATGATGTTATTTTTATTCATAGTGCTATTCTTATTCAGGAATATATTGAAAATAGATCATAAAAACCTGAGCATAGTTGTTTCTTCAATCGCACTTTTCACGGATTTTGAAAGAATAATATCCCTAGATTTTCTACGATATTTTTCTTTGTTGTTTTTTATTTTTATTTTTGTGAGGCATTTTATCATAAATTTGGCTTTTGAGACGCTTTCATATCCGATATATATAGAAAATTTAAGATCTGGAATGGTCATAGCAGAGAATTTTTCAAAAGAAAAAGGAAGTTACACAAAACACAGAATGACTCCTTTGAGTTTTCTTTCAGCTCTTATTGAGAAGTCTGAAGGAAAGTTTTTGTTCCCAGCACTTTCTGAAGGTTTAACAAAAAAAGATGCTGAAGAAATAAAGTCTTTGCATAGCCAAGGTCATATTAAGGAACATACAATTAGAATTTTCCAGACAGTTCCATTTGCTCCTTTTATTTTCTTAGGTGTTCTAATAGCCCTCTTAATTGGCAAGATATAATTCTTTCTTGCTTCTGCGAAAACTTTAAATAAGCAATATCTTCTCGTTCGTTTAGGGGGTAAATATGAAAAATTCTGATGTTAAAAACATAGGTAATATGACTCTGAATAATAGGGAGCAAGTAGTATCTCTCTCCTTGAATCCCGAGATATATCCTTTGGATATAGCATATTCTGCCGCTTATGCCATGCTGGATAGGGCATTCATCGTTTTTAGTGGAAATCCAAAACAGGAGATTTTAGTGGAGATAAGGCCTAAAGAAGATGGCCAAGATTTAGAGGAGCTAGGAAGATCTTTTAACAGTGAGCTGATAAATTATGCGGTTTACACCATTCAATCAAAAAGAAATAAGGGAGTCAAAGAAGCTATTGTTCACAGGGCTTTAAGGCCGTATTCTGAAATGAAAGAAACAGGTTTTCAAGATGATGATTTTTCTAAAATAGAGAAAAACCTTGCAGAAATAGAAAAAAGTGCATTAGAAGACCCTCTGGGAATTTCTGAACCTTGGGGGAACACCGGAAAAAAAGCAGAATCCTGTGAGGGTAGTTCAGAGGGGAACATTATTTCGCTGGAAAAAATAAAGAAATGAGTTTAAATGAAAAACGTAGAGATAGATGAAGGGAATAATGAAGTAATCTTGAATATGAATCCTGAGTTTTATGATTATGAAGCTATAATGATAACATCCAAGGAGTTTTCTGAAAATTTTTGGGTCTTTGTTGATAAAATCCAAGATAATATCCAAGTAAACATCAAGCCAAAACCAGAATTTGTTGATGATGTTGATTTAAAAGAGCTTGGATATGAATTTTATAATTTCACTCTTGGGCTGATGCAGAACAGCGCTGCTGAGTGAGGGGTATGATGCAACTTCTAACAATAACGAAAAAACCCTACAAAAAGTATGGGATAAGGACAAAAAAGATCCGAGATAGATATCTAGTTACTAATGATTATGGGTCTTTTGTGGATTTATCTGAAGAGGAACATAGGGATTATATCTCTAATAATCTACATGATAAATTATTTGACAAACTTGAGGAGAAGGGGATTATTCTAACCAAGGATAACGAACAAAGGATAGCAGAGAGATATAGAAAAAAAACTTCTTATCTCGATCAGGGAACTTCGTTACACATAATTGTTGTGACTTTGAGGTGTAATTTTAAGTGTGTTTATTGTCATTCAGCCTCAAAACCAATGAATCAAACACACCATGATATGAGTTTAGAGACGGCGAAAAAAACGGTGGATTTCATTTTCCAGAGTCCTTCTCATTATATCACAATAGAGTTTCAAGGAGGAGAACCTACTCTTAACTTGTCTGCTGTAAAGTTTATAACAAAATATGCTAAGGAACTCAATAAAGTTTACAAAAAAGACTTGAGATTTTCTATTGTAACCAATATGTCTACAATGAATGAGAAGATTTTAGAGTATTTGTTACAAGAAAACATAGGGATATGCACTTCTCTGGATGGTCCTAAAGAAGTCCACGATAAGAACCGTTTTTATATTGGGGGGAAAGGAACTCATGACACGGTTAAGGGATGGATCAAAAAAATAAAGAAAAAAAATCCTACTACTGGTCACGCATTGGCAACCATAACAAGGTATACTTTACCGTATTATAAAGAATTGATTCAGGAGTATATTGATCTCAATTATAAATTTATTTGGCTTAGGCCTGTGAATAAATTAGGGTTTGCGAAAAATAGCTGGAAAAAAACGAGTTACACAGCGCAAGAATTCATTGAGTTTTATAAGAATTCTATTGATCACATAATTAAGAACAAGCTTCCGATTATTGAGAAGATGACTTGGATTATGCTAAAAAAGATTCTCACTGATGAAGATCCTAATTATCTTGATCTTAGGGCTACTTGTGGTGCGGCTATAGGTCAGATGGCTTACATGAATGATGGAGGAGTTTATTCTTGTGATGAAGGTCGTATGGTTGGAGATGACACTTTTAAGATAGGCACTGTTGACCAAAAATTTAAAGAAATAATGGATTCTAAAGAAGTTTGCAATCTTGTTTCTGTTTCAACCAATGATGGTTATCTGTGCGATGATTGTGCTTACAAGCCTTATTGTGGTGTCTGTCCTGCCTGT
This sequence comes from Candidatus Woesearchaeota archaeon, assembly GCA_016784105.1. Taxonomy (GTDB): domain Archaea; phylum Nanobdellota; class Nanobdellia; order Woesearchaeales; family GW2011-AR4; genus JADHVG01. Next base: position 1,782 of record JADHVG010000054.1, on the reverse strand, counting down.
CATTATTCTACAACTGGAAACTTAAGGCCAAATCTTGCAACAGATGATCGGCATTTGATCTTGGAAGGAATCTTCACTTATCTTTTTGAAAAGCTTTTGTTTGATAAAGAATATAGTGAGGTTTTTGAGAAATGGGCAAAAGTTGATGATAAACATACTGTTGAAGAAATAGATTTTTAAAGAAAAGTGTCTTTATATTTAAAAAATGAAGAAAAAAGATATAATTCCTAAGCTGAAAAAGAAAATTTCGTCTTTTGCAAAAGAAGAAAAAGGGACTATCTCGAAACATTCTATGGTTTCTATAGGGACTTTTATCGGGACGATAGCCGCATCTAGCTTATTCGCTGCAAAAGATGTTGAAGCTTCTCCGATTACGATTACGAGTAGCGATGATGGTATAACTGCTAAGGTTCAAGGGACCCATTCTCATCACGCTTCTCATGCTTCTCATGGTTCTCATGGTAGTCATGGTTCTCATGGTAGTCATGGTTCTCATAGTAGCTCTGATGAAAAGTTAAAACAAAGCATTCACTCCATACAAAACCCTATTGAAAAAATATCTTTGATTTCTGGAAAAGAATTTGAGTGGAAGGATTCTGGAGAGAAAGATATGGGAATTCTGGCTCAGGATGTTGAGAAAATTTTCCCAGAGATAGTTCTGACAGACAAAGAGTCTGGTTTAAAATCTGTTAACTATTCAGCTCTTATAGCTCCGCTGATAGAAGCTGTAAAAGAACAGCAGAAACAGATTGAAGAACTGAAGAAAATAAATAATTAATAAATGTAAAATTATTCTATTTTGATATTTTTTGAGGATAATACAAAAGAGTTGTTCTCTTCTATTGCGTCATAGTCTATTTCTGGAGTGACCACCCACACCTCACTTGGAAGCTCACTTAAACTCATACTTACGTATATCCTTTCACCCACTCCGAGAGTGTAATCCGCTATTCTGAAATCCGAATTTTCTATATTCCCAACATGACTTCCGTCTAGTACATCAACAAAAAGGATTTTATCAACAACTACTTCTTTTCCTGCATTGTTGGAGATCTCAAGAGCCAAGATATTTTTTTCTTGGTTATACAATCCTCCAACTCCAAAATAACCTGGTTTTTTTTCATCTCTTAGTATGTCTAGATAACCTAAGCTATATATCTCCACACCATCGTAATCTTCTTCACTCTCGCTCTTGATCATCAAGTAAGAAAGAGATAATAAAAGCACTATAACAATCACTTTTATTGTAGAAGATTTGTTTTTAGGCCACCTCATTTTTATATGAATTTGGCCTAGATTAGTATTTATATCTTTCTATCCTTAGAGGATAGCAAAAATTTATTAAAACTCTGTTTAGTTTAGCTCTCTATGGGTTTGTTGGAAATTTACCAGAGTTATTCTGTTACGATACTTTATCTGCTATTGTTGTCAATTTTAATCAGCTTATTTTTCATTAAATTCAGAAAAATAATGAAGTTATTTGATAAAATAGATAAAAAAACCTGGTTTTTTTTAGTGCTAATATTTCTGACAGGATTTATTTTAAGAGTGTTTGTATTTCCGCAAGTTCATTTAATGTATATTGATGAGCCATTATATTTGGAGATGGCTAAAAATATAAATCTTAACGGACAATTTACTGTTTGTGACTATCTTGGATCAGAACTTAAACAATGTAACTTTTGGTCTTTAAAGGCTCCGGCATGGCCCTTTTTAATATCTATAGCATTTTCCATTTTTGGTTTGAATAATTATGTAGCTTTATACTTTAGTAGTATTCTT
>JADHVG010000053.1 GCA_016784105.1 Candidatus Woesearchaeota archaeon | reverse complement strand
AAACTATCCAACTTTCCAAAAAAATCAATTTTTAAAACTTTAGATCCATTTTATCCTTCAATTATTGTTCTTGTTTTGATATCTACGATTCCAATAGCATTTTTTTCAATAAACTATTTTCGTGATTTTCTTTTTTTGGAATTTCCATCATTTTATTTTCTTAATTTCCTTCCTCTTATAAAATCAGCATCGTTGAACTACCTGTATCTAGTGTTACCTTTGCTGATATTAGTTTTAAAACAAAAAAAAGACATCAGAGCTTTAGGATTTGTAGTGTCTACATTTATAGTGCTGTTTTTTTTCTATATGCCTTTATTTGTTGAGAATAGAATGGCCTTAAACCCTTCTGTTTTTCTAATAATATTATCTGCGTATTCTCTGGAAAAACTTGGTATTGTATTCGGAGAACACAGATTAAAAATAAGGCTATTCCTAATATTTTTCCTGTCACTTTTCTTTATTTTGGGTTTGAATATCTCTTATGAAAACATAGATAAAAGATTCACAAAAAATATTCTCGAAACTCAAAGTGTTGTTGATATCAAAAGGGAGTTACCAGGATCTTGCTATATCATAGCAGAATACCCCTTAATTTTAACTTCCTCTTCAGATCTCAAAGGAATATCCACCAAAAATGCAATAATGCATCAGGATATTGTACACAACTTGTTAGATTCGGGGGAATGTATCTATTATTTTTATGATGGGTATTGTCACTATGATAAAATATCACGTCAGATAGGATCTGAGGGAAGATGTCAAGAATTCTTAAGCATTTTTGATCGTGTAGAAGAAAAGCAGTTTAAACGAGGCAATATCAATTTCTATTTGTATAGGTTGAAGTAATTTCATCTGTATTTTACGAAAGTAGATATTTAGTATGGGCTATTAGTGGTTTCATACCAATGGATTCTGCGATTTGGGCTTCTTTTCTAGATTCATCATATTTCTTAATTTTTAGATAATAGTTCTCTAAGGAAACGTGAATCATGGTATGGTATCCTTTGTTTAACAACGGGTCTGAATGAGGATATTGTTCAATTAAGTTAATGCTTTTGTTGAGAAAAAAGAAAGCATCATCAAGATTATTTGTTTTTAAGGATAACATCCCTAGATAAACATAGTTAGGAGAATAGGAAGGATTTTTTTCAATAGATTGTTTCAGATAGATGGATGATTCATCCAGTTTGTTTTCTCTGAACATTATGACTCCTAAGTTATGGTAGTAGAAAACAGTTTTATTTGGATCATTTAGAAAAGATAGTTCTTGCTTTAATTGATCTATTAGCCCAATTCTCCGATATATTGTTGTTTTGATTTCGTAAGCATCTGTCCTTTCCGGTTCAATACTGATTGCTTTTTTAACATGTTCAAGAGCTACGTCGTTTTTCACTATACTCATATGTTTTTTTGCCATATAAACATGCCAAGCATAGTTATCTTTAATGTAGAGGGTAGGTTTATAGTATGATGCAGAGTAGATTATAGAAATTAGCAATATACTCAAAACCAGTATTTTATTGATATTTTTTATGGTTTTTGGTCTCAAAATTTTTGACTCCCTAGGTCCATTTTTAAAATATTTGGAAACTCCCATAAATTTTTTGATGAATGAACAATAATTGTTACATTCAAACAGCTTTAAATTTAGCACAAGTTTTACATATGGGTAATGGGATGTTTCTGGAAAAATGTTCTCTTAGTCTCTTGTATTTTTCAGAATTCCAGATATCGCTAATACTATTTCTTTTTGGGTCTCCTAAAGTTTCGTGTATTTTTTCACACACAATAACTTGTCCTTTATTATTAAACCTAATCCTATTCGCATAACCACAGGTTCCTTTTACTGAAAAGGTCCCATATGCTTTTTGTTTTGTTTTGTTTAAATATTCTGGCAAAAAATTTGCTTTTTTGTATTTTCCTAGAAATTCCCGAAAATCTTCTATGTTTTTATTTAGTTTTTCTACTTCTTTCAATGAAATTTCTTTTTTGGTTATGAGCAGACTAATTTCTTCATTTTTTTTTGAGAATAGGTAGGATAACCTTTTTTTTGTCTCATCCGCTTCAGAATTGGAGTAGAATTCGTTTACGTATATATTAACAAAAATCCCTTTTTTTGTGAAGTATTTCACAATTTCTTTTACTTCTTCTATGTTATCCTCAAAAAGGATAGAACTGATAGATAACGTGAAGATGTCTTTTAGCTTGTCCACAGCATTCATTATAGATTTGTAAGTTCCTTTCTTTCCTCTTAATTTGTCATGTTTTTCATGATCGAAATAATCAAGTGAGAAGGTTATTTCGGTTATGTTTTCATATTTTTTCATCTTTTCTATTTTTCCATCATCAAATAAAGAACCATTGGAAAGTATGTGGCATTTTGTTTTTAGTTTTTTTAGGACATCTAGTACATCAAAAAAATCTTTGCGGATCATTGCTTCTCCGCCAGTAAGCAGTATTCTTTTTGGTTTTATTTTGTATAATAATTTTTTAATTTCATTAAAATCCATGTCTTTATGATCATAATTGTTGTTTCTGAATTTGTCTTGAAAGCAGAATTTGCATTTGAGGTTACATCCCAAAGTCATTTCCAGTTCATATCCGTAAATAGGTTTTAATGGGTTTTTAGAATCTATAATGTCAGAGATATACCTTATGGAAGAATTTATTCTCTTCTTGACGCGTGATTTTCCCCAATCAACTTCTTTTTTTTGTAAATTTAATTCTGGCTGTTCCATAAATCTTCTGGTAATGAAACATTTTATAAATATTGCTTAAAATCAATCTTTGATGAAAAACCTCCATTAATCATGGACACTTATAAAATGTCAAAATTTTTGAAAAACGTAATTTACATGTTTGGGGGCAAATCATTCATTTTTTTTATTGCACTAGTTTCCACCGCAATTTATATAAGGAAGTTAGGAGTTGAAGGATATGCCCTCTTGGGTACAGTTTTATCCATTTTTTATCTTGTTGACAAGATGGATATTCCTTATTTTCTAAGTTTAGTAAAGTTTAACCATAGATTACAAAAAAACAATAAAGATAGTTTTGATCCTATGTTTAGTACTTTGTACAGTTCTTTAATAATCGGAAATATTATTTTTGCACTTTTATTGCTACCTCTAACGTTTTTTTTGTCAACAAAAGTTTATGACAATCCAAAACTTTTCCCATTATACCTTATAGCAATCCTTTATTTTTTGATTAATAGGACTTCTGTTTTCCTGCAAAACTTGATAAGGGCAAATAGAACAGAAATTCCAATACAAAAAGCAGTAGTGTTAAACAATATTGCCCTCTTCCTATTTTCTCTATTGTTATTGTTCGTATTTGATTTAGGGGTAGCTTCTATACTTTTTGGGATACTTGCAGGAATCACGTTAGAATTTGCTATATTGAAGAAATATACAAATAAGTTGGTAAAATACAAGTTTTATTTCTCCTTAAATCTTTTTTTAAAAGCATTTAAGAAATATGCTTCGCAGGAATATTTCAGTGAACTTACTGTAGGTTTAATAATGTGGGGAGGTCTATTTATATCTACTTTTTATCTTGACTCAGTTTCTCTAGGTATACTTACAGTTATCCTTTTTTTAGTTATAAGCTTAAGAGGGTTGTTTAGTCCTATAGCCTACCATATAATCCCTATTTTTTCTCACGAAATTCATAAGAAAAATTTTAAGAAAATTCAAAGAACAATTAATAGCTTAACTAGTATCTTGCTATTATTTTTCTTTCTTTCTACTGTATTTTTTGCTACAATAGGTAAAGAATTATACATTTTTTATTATGGAGCTGAGATGGAAGGAACTTATCTTATATTTTTATTTTTCGCATATGCAATATTAGCATGGAGAGCTTTTATCCCTTACACTTGGGTTTTATTTGTTGCTAATCCTGTTTCACACAATAAAATTTTTTCATTTGTGACTTTAATTCTATTTGTTTTATTGGTGCCTTTAGTAATTCTTAAAGGAGTTATGGGTGTTGCATTTGCATATTTTATTGCTTGCTTATCCATTCCTTTGTTGTTTGTATATTATACAAACAAATTTTTAGGAATAAGGATTTCTAATGAAAATTTGGTTTACTCTTTTTCTGGAATTATTTTGATGATAATAACTTTGTCCATTTATAGATTAGATCTTACTTTGAACTTTGTCCTTTCCTCGATATTGTTTTTTGTGTTTTGTTTGATAACAATAATAATAAATTTTAAAAAAATGAAAAAAGCATACAAAATTGTAAACTCATTATAGAGTTAAGTAAATGTCTTTTTATAGAGTTTTCTTGAAAAATGACTTAATGTTTTTTACTACATAACCTAATTCATCATCTCTTAAGAAAGGGTTTATTGGTAGTGAAAGAGCTTCAGAGCATATTTTTTCCGAAACAGGAAAATCTCCTTTTTTGTTTTTGAGATATGAGTATGTTTTTGATAAATGAATCGGAGGGGAGTAGTGTATTGCTGTTTGTATTCCTTTTTTTTGTAGGAATTTTTTTAGCTTATCTCTTTTCTTGCTTCTTATAACAAAATTACAATAGACATGATGCGCTTTCTTATCTGTTTTTGGTAATTTTATTGGAATGCCTGAAAGTTCTTCATAGTACCTGTTTGCAATTTCTCTTCTTCTTTCAGTCCATTCTTTAAGATATTTTAGTTTTATTTTGATGAATATAATTTGTATCCAGTCCAAGTATGCGGGGGTTCTGTGGCTATTTATCAGGAAGGGATTATCTGACAATGGGTCACGAAGTATGTCTATTTTTTCAAATACCTCTCTTCTTTTTGTGTTGACCATCCCACCATTGGTAATCGCTCCTAGAATTTTGTTGGGATAAAAACTGTAGAATGCAGCATCGCTTTTTTCTCCCGGGAATTTTCCGTTAAACTTTGCAAGGGGGGAATGAGCAGCATCTTCTATAACACAAATCCCGTGCTTTTTTGCTATTTTCATTATTTTATTCATATTGCACATCTGGCCAAAAAGGTGAACCGGAACTATCGCTTTTGTTTTATTTGTGATTGAATCTTCAATTTTGTCGGGATCCATCAACATGGTGTCTTCCTCTGCATCAGCAAGGACTGGTTTAGCTGATGTATTAGATATTCCAAGAAGAGTGCCTATGTAGGTGTTGGGAACAGTTATAACTTCATCATTTCTTCCCATACCTAATGCGAGGAGCGTGAATTGAAGCGCCGCTGTTCCGCTTGAGACACATATAGAATATTTTTTTTGTAAGATTCTGCCGATCCCTTTCTCAACATAACCACTAGAGACTCCGATACTCCTTTCATTTCTAAATTTTCCCCCTATATCTTTCTCAAGTTTTGACTGAAAATCATAAAGTTCCGGATCTGTTTCTATAGATAAACCTTTTTTCATCTCTTTAGTTATATCTTCATTTAGAAAATTATTCATTCTCTTATAGTTATAGCAGAATACCCTCATAAAAGGCAATAACACAAAAAAATATATATAGTTATCTATTAAGTTCTGAATCGTAGGGAAGATAAGTTTTTATTTCCAAATTGATTGGATAATCTGTTTTTTAGTTTAAAACACTTTTAAAATATAAGAAATATGAAAAATTTTAACAAACTAAAATTAGTAAGCTTAAATAGGAAACTAAAAAGGATAAGGAAAGTTATGTGTAGTGTGGGAATCAAAGGCAATTATGATTATTTGAGATTATTATCTGGGAATATAAACAAAAAAAATAATCACAAAAAACCTGAAAATACGGAAGTTCTTTTGTTATCCTTACCCAACACTAATCAGAGATACCCTCCGCTGGGTATTGCTTCAATTAAAAGCCATCTTAATGAGAACGGAATTTCTTGTTACTGCATAGATTACAATAATAGATTCTATCAAAGGTATCATAATCGGAACAAAGAATTGTTCAGTGAAGGAAATCTTACTTTTTTTGATAAAAATTTGTTCAATAAATTTTCTAAATCGGGGTTTTATAGACTTATGGATAAGTGGGTTTTAGAAATAATCAAGACCAATCCTAAATTTTTAGGAATTTCGATAACCAACTCCACTATTTTTTTCCCATTAAGATATATGGTGGGGGAAATAAAAGCATTGAACCCAAAAATAAAAATAATTTTTGTTGGTATGAACTCAAAATATCATGGGGGGGAGTTTATTAAAGAAGGTTATGCAAGTGTAGTAGTTAAAGGAAATGAAGAGCAGACGTTTTATGATGTAATATATGCATTAAAAAATAAAAAAAGCTTGAAAGAAATTAAGGGAATAATCTACAAGGGAAAAAATAACATTATTGATTCAGGAGAGATTAATACAGTTAAAGATCTGGATATCTCTACTTTTCCAAATTACGATGATTTTAATCTGAGGAGATATAAATTCGGAGGAGTTCTTGGATTATCTCCTAATCTTCCAATGATTGTTGGTAAAGGTTGCCCTAGCAGATGTAAATTTTGCCACATACCTAGCACATATAACAATAAGTATGGGTATAGGAGTGCTAAGAATATTTTTGAAGAGATGAGGCATCATAAAAAAAAATACGGAATCAATTATTTTCTTTTTGACACTCAGATGATTAATGCTGCTTTTTTTGTTCTTGAGGATTTATGTGATATGATAATCGAGAGCAAAGAAATTTTTAATTGGTCGACTTTTTTCAAAATATTTAAGCCTAACAAAAAAGGGTTATATGATAAAATGGCTAGGGCTGGTTGTATCAGCATATCTGTAGGAATCGAAAGCGGATCAGAAAAAATTAGATCTGATATGGGGAAACCTTATTCTGATGATCTTATAAAAAAGGAGATAAGGCTGTTACATGAAGTGGGAATAGATGTTCATGCAAGCTTCATAATTGGGTATCCTACAGAAGAAATTGAAGATTTCAATAAAACAGTACAATTTATTTTTGAAAATAGGTATTATTTAGAATCGGTTTTCCTTTCAACGTGTTATCTTAATTTTGGATCATATTTGTCTAAAAATTTAGACAAGGAGGGGATAAAGCTTGATAAAGATGGAAATTGGTATGTGGGAACGAATGACATTAAGGAAAGAGTAAGAAGACTGAAGATTATAAAAAAAGAGTGCGAGAAAATTGGGATTCTTCAATATCAATCGATCAAAGATATTCTAGGTGAGCCGTTAAATACTCCTACTAAGGAAGTTTGTTTTTAATATATTTTAGAATTGTGTTGGCTACATTATTTACTGCGACAAATTCTAAACACGGATTAGACAGTTTTTTATATTTATGAGTTTTTCTATAGGAACATGATTTCAAGATTACATTCCATTCTTAATGGCCTACTTGCTAGATTTTATAATCTCTACTTTGTTAAAGGTATAAAAGAAAAAAATTTTTACGATGATTTTGAATCTGGAATTTCAAAAAAATGGAGTGGCTATGAAGCGGCGAATAAAAACCGGATAAGAATTGTTAAAGACCCTATGGGTGGAGTAAAAAATGTGGTGAAATTCACTTTACATCCTGATGATTTAGTATGTAAAGGAAACAGAGCAGAATTAAAAAAATTTTTAGATTATCCTCCTAGTTCAGAAGCATGGCATTCTTTTAATTTTTTGATCCCCAAAAACTACAAGGAGACTTCCTCAGATAACTGGCAAGTAATTGTTCAGTGGATGTACCAACCCAACACTTTAAAGGGGCATACTTGGGATACTTGTCCGGAATATGATCCCCCTATAGCTATAACTTACGGGAAAACAAATAATGGAAATGGGGTGCTCTCTCTGAGGTATGGGGTTAAAGATAATAGTCTAAAGCCAGTAGCTCAAAAGAGAATAATCAAAGGTGAATGGAATAATTTAGTGTTACATATAGGATGGTCAACAAAAAAAGACGGATTTGTTGAAGCATGGTTAAACAAAAAAGCATTAACCCCTTTTAATGGAAAAAATTATAAGGTGTTCGGACAAAACATGTACAATCCTTTACCAAATTATCTTAAGATAGGATTATATGGGTACTATGGAACTGACTCAGTAAATTCAGTATATTATAGCGAAGTTAAAGTAGAAAAATCTGCAGGTATTAATCAGAAATCATTTATTAAAGTAAAAAGATAGGCTGTTTGTGAAAGGTTATCTGCGCATATGGAACAAAATTAAGAAAAATATGGATTATTATCTACTGTTTCCTTAGGGACTCTAATCATTCTATAAACATTAATCTTCCCAGAATCATTATCTGGCCAAGGGTTGTACCATTCCCAGACAGTTTCCCCTTCAGAACTAACTTCCATGACATGACCTTTAGTTGATTCGGTTATTAATATGTTCCCATTACTTAGGTTCCGTTCAAAATAGTTCTGAATAATGAAATTATGTTGTGGGTTATTGCCCTGCAATACATTTCTGCTCTTTGAGCAGAAAATTTGTTGGAGCTTACGCTAGCTCCAAATTTTCTTTTTATTGCACTAAAAACTGAT
>JADHVG010000052.1 GCA_016784105.1 Candidatus Woesearchaeota archaeon | reverse complement strand
ATCAGTTTTTAGTGCAATAAAAAGAAAATTTGGAGCTAGCGTAAGCTCCAACAAATTTTCTGCTCAAAGAGCAGAAATGTATTGCAGGGCAATAACCCACAACATAATTTCATTATTCAGAACTATTTTGAACGGAACCCGTCTAATAGAAACCTTTTTAAACCAACTTCTTATCCCAAGACACATGAAATTCCCTAAAGTAACGAATAGGCATTGTCCTCATTGTAAGGTTCACACTTCTCATAAAGTTGCCCTTAACAAGAAGAAAGGTCCAAGAAGCATGACTTATGGAAGTAAGTTAAGAGCTAAAAGGAGAGGTTCCGCTAAGGGAACTGGAAACTTGGGAAGGTATAGTAAACCTGCTATCACTAAGTTCAAGATGACCGGTAAGAAGGTTAGCAAGAAAGTAGATTTAAGATATGAGTGCAGTACTTGTAAGAAACAGCACATGAAAAGTAGTGGATTTAGAGCTAAAAAGGTGGAGTTCAAATAAAATGGCAGGAAGAGAATTAACAAGTAAATTCATTAAGATAAGATGTCCTAAGTGTAAGAACGAGCAGACCATGTTTGGAAAAGCATCTACTCGGGTGCTTTGTTTAGTTTGTGGAAAAGCGCTTGCTGAACCTCTTGGGGGAAAAAGTAGGGTCAAAGCAAGAATTCTTGAAGTTTTAGCCTAATCATAAAATGCTGCTAAAAAAAGAAGGATTTCCGGAAGAAGATGAACTAGTTATGTGTACTGTTACTAAAGTACAATTTCATTCTGTTTTTGTAAACTTAGATGAGTACAATAAAGGCGGTATGATCCATATTTCTGAGGTAAGTCCCGGACGTATTAGGAACATAAGAGATTTTGTTAAGGAAACCAAGAAGGTAGTGTGTAAGGTTCTTAGGATTAATTCTGATAGGGGTCATATAGACCTTTCTCTGAGGAGGGTTACGGATGGACAGAGAAGGAAGAAGGTAGATGAACTAAAGCAGCAGCAAAAATCCGAGAAGATATTGGAGTTTGTGGCTAGAGACCTTAAGCTAGATGGCAAGAAATTTTTTTTGGATGTAAGTAAAACTGTTCTTGAAAAGTATGATTCATTATATGATTTCTTTCAGTCTGTGGTAACTGAAGATGTTATCAAAGATGCAAAATTAGATGCAAAAACTGAAAAAGTTCTTGAAGAAGCGATAAAATCCAGAATCAAAGAAGTTAGCGTGAACATAGAAGGAAAACTAAAACTTACAAGCTATGATGGGGAAGGGATAGAAGTTGTAAAGGAAGCTCTGAAAAAGGCAGAAGCTAAAGGCATGAACTCGGTTTCAATAAAGTATCTTGGAGCGGGAACTTACGGAATCTCAGTTGAGGCAAAAGATTACAAGCAAGCAGAAAAGATAGTTAAGGATGCTACGGAAGCAGCGATAGATCATGTCAGCAAACATGATGGGTCCGGAGAATTCGTACGGGCAGAATCATAATGTTAAAGATTTTAAAGTGCAAAAAGTGCGGTGATTATACGTTAAAAGAAACTTGTTCTTGTAACGGGAAAGCTATCACACCAAAACCTGCAAAATTTAGTTTGGAAGATAAGTACGCTTCTTATCGCAGAAAAGCAAAACTTGATTCTTTGAAGGGGGAGGGATTACTGTGAACACATGGAAAATTGAGCAAGTAGGAAAAAAACCCAAGCTTGATAATCCTATACTGATAGAAGGCCTTCCCGGGATTGGAAATGTTGGGAAAGTTGCGATTGATTTTTTGATAGATGAGCTTAAAGCTGAGAAACTTTTCGAGATATCTTCTTACTCGTTTCCTCATTCTGTTTTTGTAAATGAACATAATTTAGTTGAGCTCCCAGTTGTAGAAGTTTTTTACAAAAAATTTAAAGGAAAAAGACAGGACCTTTTACTCTTGAGTGGGGATGTGCAGCCTACGGATGAAGTAAGCAGTTATGAATTTTCAGAAAAAATATTGGATTTAATAGCAAGTTTCAAGGGAAAAGAAGTCATAACTCTAGGAGGAATTGGACTAGGAGAAGTTCCCAAGAAACCAATAGTTTATTGCACTGGAAGCTCAAGCAAAATAGTGAAGAAATACAAAAGCAAACTAGTTAATGATAAACTTTACGGAGTTGTCGGTCCTATCGTGGGAGTTTCCGGATTATTAGTGGGATTAGCAAAAAAGAAGAAGATGGAAGGTATCGCTTTTTTAGCGGAAACGTACGGACATCCTATGTACTTGGGAATTAAAGGGGCTCGAGAAATTCTTAAAGTTCTTGACAATTCATTAGGACTCAAGATAAACATGAAACGGTTGGACAAAGAAATCAAAGAGATAGAACAAGACATGATGAAGAAAACCGATCAATTAAGTGAGGTTTCAAAACAAACTGCTCTCAAAAAATTAAAAAGCAAGTTAGGTAGTGAAGTGGATTACATAGGTTAATATCTTTAAAGTCCTAGGTGATATTTTGGCTGCAATAAAATCAATTAAGGCAAGAGAAGTTCTGGATAGTAGGGGAAATCCTACAATAGAAGCTGAGATTTCTACTGGAAAATTTTCTGCTTCATCAATTGTTCCTAGTGGGGCATCAACCGGAAAGTATGAGGCCTTAGAGTTAAGGGATAAGGAATCAAGGTATAATGGTAAAGGAGTTTTAAAAGCTGTTTCAAATGTTAAGGATATTATTTCTAAAAAAATAATTGGTCAAGAAGTAGATGTTGAGAAAATAGATAGGTTAATGTTAGAGTTAGACGGAACTGAAAATAAGTCTAAACTGGGAGCAAATGCCATGTTGGCTGTGAGCATGGCAACATGTAAGCTTGCAGCACTAAAACAGAACATACCCTTATATTCTTATTTACAAAACATATCTGGAACAAAAAAACTTTCGTTACCAGTCCCAATGCTAAACATCATCAATGGTGGGAAGCATGCCGGAATGGAAAATGATATACAAGAACACATGATTATGCCAGTGGGTTTTAAAAGTTATAAAGAAGGTTTACGGGCATCTGTTGAGGTTTATCACTCTTTAAAATCTTTGGTAAAAAAAAAGTATGGGTCTGCTTTACTAGGAGATGAAGGGGGTTTTGCACCTAAAGTAGAAAGTTCACATTCAAGATTAGAATTGATAAAAGAAGCAATAGAAAAAGCAGGTTACGGTGAAGAGATGGCTTTAGCCTTAGACTGTGCAAGTTCCGAATTTTTTTATGAAGACCATTACAAGATGGGAGATAAAAAATTAAGTGCAGGGGAGTTGATAGATTTCTATAAAGAACTAGCTGAGAAGTACAATATAATCTCGATAGAAGATGGTATGGACGAAGATGATTGGGAAGGATGGAAAGAGTTAACTTCTAAATTAGGAAATAAAATACAATTAGTGGGAGATGATCTTTTAGTTACTAATGTTAACAAGATAAAAAGAGCAATTGAAGAAAAATCATGTAATGCTTTGTTGCTTAAAGTAAATCAGATAGGTACTGTTACTGAGGCCATAAATGCAGCAAAAATGTCTTTTGATAATAATTGGAATGTGGTTGTTTCTCATAGGAGTGGAGAAACAGAAGATACATTCATAGCTGATTTAGTTGTTGGATTAAATGCTGGACAAAGCAAGTTCGGAGCACCTGCTAGGTCAGAAAGAACTGCTAAATACAATAGGTTACTACAAATAGAAGCAGAATTAGGAAATAAAGCAGCGTATACAAAATTACGATGATAAAACTTGTTCTTTTAAGGCACGGAGAAAGCACCTGGAATCAAGAAAATAGATTTACGGGATGGACTGATGTTGATCTTACTGAAAAAGGGATTGAGGAAGCAAAAGAAGCAGGGAAGATATTAAAAAAAGAAAGTTATGATTTTGATATTGTTTTTACTTCTGTTTTAGTTAGGGCAACTAAAACAACAGATTTGGTTTTGAAAGAAATGAACATTACTCCTCCTATTAAAAAATCATGGAGGCTCAATGAAAGGCATTACGGTGCATTACAAGGTCTTAATAAATCGGAAATGGCATCCAAGTACGGAGAAGAACAAGTGCATATCTGGAGGAGAAGCTATGATATAAGACCTCCATCACTTAAAGAAGAAGATGAAAGGTATGTGGGAAATGATCCTAAGTATGAAGATTTAGATAAAAAAGATATTCCATTAACAGAATGCTTAAAGGACAATGTTTCTAGAACCGTTCCTTACTGGGAAAGTGATATCGCTCCTGCTTTGAAATCTGGGAAGAGAGTTTTGATATCTGCACATGGAAATAGTTTAAGAGCGTTGGTAAAATATCTTGACAATGTACCAGATTCTGAAATAACACAATTTAATATTCCGACGGGAGTTCCACTAGTTTATGAACTAGACGAAAATTTAAAACCAATCAAACACTATTTCTTGGGAGATGAAAAAGAAATCAAGAAAAAAATGGAAGCAGTTGCGAAACAAGGTAAAGCTAAATGAATAAATTGGGTATTGCATCGAATAATGGAAATCGACCCCTAAATTGGATTGCAAAAGCATTAGAGTCAAGAAGAGTCAAAACACAAGCGAACAAGAAGAAAATCATAGAAGATAAGCAGAAAGTAGGGGCTTATGGGGAATTATTAATGGAAATCTTAGGAGGTGCTAGTGGGGTTCAATTAACAACTACTGGACCAAAATACTCAAGAAAGCATGCAAAAATACATTATCCTATAAACACTGATGAATGATTAGCTGCAAAAATTATCTATGCTTCACAAAGTCATATGAGTGCTGGGAGGGATGTGATAGTGCATGATGATTCTCTGTTAAAACATATAGAAGAAGCAGTTTCTAATGCTAATGAAACCTCAGATTTAAGTTTCTATGTAAGAACTAATTAAAGTTCAAAGCAGCAGCTCCCAAAACTCCCGGTTCTTTAAGTTTTGATTTTTTAATCGGGCAAGGTTTTGAGAAGTATCTTGTTTTTATTTCACGGTTCATACTTTTTGAGAAAATTTTTTGTGCATTAGAGATTTTCCCTCCTAAAACTATTATGTCGGGATCAAAAGCATACATGATATTTACTATTCCAATGCCCAAATAAGAACCCATTTCTTCAAAAGTCTTTTTTGCTTTCTTGTTTCCTTGCTTTGCTAACTCACAAACCTGTTTTGGCTCTGCTTTTTTATCGAATAGTTTTGTAATTCCTCTCGCAGCTATGTGAGTTTCTATGCAGCCATGATTTTTGCATTTGCTTTTCGACCCTTTGTGATTTATTGTTATGTGTCCAAGTTCAGCAGCATTGTTTCTTCCATGAAATATTTTTTTGTTTATTACTAATCCCCCACCTACTCCTGTGCCGAGAGTTATTCCAATAACATTCTCATATTTTTTCCCTTGACCGAAAGTTGCTTCTGCTAAAGCAAAACAATTAGCGTCATTATCCAGAAAAGTTTTTACTTTGAACTTATTTTGAATAATATTTTTTAATTTTACATTTCTAAAAGGCAAGTTTACTGGTTTTGTTATGGTGCCTTTTTTATGATCTATGGGTCCAGGACTTCCGATGCCTATTCCCCAAATTTTCCCTTCTTTTACTTTATTTATTGCAGAAATAATATTATTAATGATTTCATTTGTTGTTTTTCCCGTTGCCGTTTCATAATTTTTTAATATTTTTCCGGTTTTAGAAACTAGTGCAGTCTTGATGTTTGTGCCTCCTAGATCAACTCCTATCAAGTTAGTCATTTTGATTTGTAGAACTTTGCAGCAGTTTCCGGGCTTATGGAATTTACAATTATGCCTGAAGAATGTTCAAAACCTGCCCAACTAGCAAGACGAGGAGTTATCTCCATATGGAACAACATGGCTTTTCCTTCTGGTGCGTAATGTAAATGGAAATTATAAGAACAGTTTAAACTTTTTAGTTTTCTTAATATTTTTTTTAAGATTAGTGCTAAATCCTTTACAATCTTATCAGGCATTTCTGCTATGTTTGAATAATGTTTTTTTGGGAAAACGTGAACTTCAAAATTGAACCTTGATGCGAAAGGACATATGGCAACAAAGTGCTTAGTTTCCAGAGCTTTTCTTTTGCTTTTAGATTCTTTTTTTACCAGAGATTCATAAGTCAACTTGTTTTTTTTCATTCCTCTTAATTTGTCTTCTATAGATGGAGGGATTAACGGAAGAGCGGCAACTTGAGTATGGGAATGGAATAAAGAAGTTCCAGCACTTTTTCCATGATTCTTGAAAATTTGAACGTACTTGATGTGCTTTTTTCCACTCAACTCATAAATTCGGTCTGAATAAACCTCTAAAATCTTGAAAATTTCTTCTGAGGAAAGATCCCATAATTGTTTTATTTTACTTGGAGTTTCCACAATTACTTCATGGCGACCATAAGCAGGATTTACTTTTGGGAAACTTTTTATTTTAGAATATTTTTTTGAATCTAAGAAAGCAAACTTATTGGGAATAACTCTTATCGTCCATTTCCCGTTTTTTTCAACCCTTGCGATTTCAGGAGGAGTTAAATGTTCGTTACCTGGAGCAAAGAAATCTATGCTGCTGTTATTAGTGTCTTTTTCCTGTTTGAAGTCATGCGGTCTTTTTCCTCTTTTCTCTGAGATGATAACATACCTCTCCAGGATAGGATCCTTCCTCAACTCTATCATAATCTAATTCTTGAAAATAAGTTATTTAAAGGTTTTGTTTAAAAATAAAGATAGGATGAATAAATAATAATTTAAACAAATAGTATTTCTCAAAAATGATGAAGCTAGAAAAGGTAAAGAATAAGATTCCTGAGAAACTATACTCGATTCTTGAAAAAGAGGGAATTAAAGAGTTAAGACCTTCACAAGAAAAATCAGTAAAAGCAGGATTATTGGATGGAAAAAATTTACTTGTTTGCACACCTACTGCTTCCGGGAAAACTTTGATAGCAGAACTTGCTGGAGTAAAAGGCATTATTGAAGGAAAAGGAAAAGCTATCTACATAGTACCGTTAAAAGCTTTGGCAAATGAAAAATTTAAAGATTTCAAGAAAAAATATGGGAGCTTTTTGAAGATAGCTCTGTCAATAGGAGACATTGATTCTAAGGACTCTTATCTTGCAGACTATGATCTGATAATCACAACTTCTGAGAAACTTGATAGCTTGACAAGGCATCATACGCCTTGGCTTTCGATGATATCCACAATAATCGTTGACGAAGTGCATTTGATAAATGATGCGGGTCGTGGACCAACATTAGAGATATTATTGACCATATTGATGCAATTACTTCCTAAAGTACAAATAATAGCACTATCAGCAACCATAGGAAATCCTGGGGAGTTAGCAAGCTGGTTGAAAGCAGAACTAGTAGAAGATAGTTGGCGTCCTGTAAAGCTACACAAAGGAGTTTACTTTAACGGAGAAATAAAGTTTGAATAAAAACCATTAAATATTATCTTTTTAAGTTTAGATTAAAATGGGAAGAGTAAAAGTATACATCCAATTAAAAGGAAGGGAAGTAAAAAGCTTACGGGCGGTTATGCTTAAAGTCCACAATGAAGTTACACAAAGAACATTGAAAATTTTGGAATCTTTGGGAGTCGATAGAAATACGCTAAGTAATCTGTCTACATTAACTGCTTCAGCTCAACAATATGCAAATTACTTGGATCATGAAGTAGAAATGGATCTTGAAGACGAAGCTTTGAAAAATATATCTTTTTTAATAAAATGGGCGGGAGATTTCCATAATATAAATCCTCAGTTCAACGAGCAATGTATTAGTTTTTATAGGGCCATAGCGGAATTAGCTTCTCTTTTACAAGATGTGATTATGACTATTCTGAGTCAAGAAATAGAGTTCATGAAGCATATAAAAAATAGTTTAAACACGTTCCAAAGATCAGGAATCTTACACCAAACCTAATTTTAATAGGGAAATAAAGTTTGATTAAAGTCCTAATCCTTCAACAACCATGTTAGAATCAAATTCTTTTAGGTCAATGTACTCTTGTCCGACACCAAAATACATGATGGGGCTTTTAGTTACGTAACTTACCGAGATGGCAGCTCCTCCTTTCTCGTCAACATCTGCTTTAGTGAGAATGATTCCATCAATACCTACGGCATCATTGAAAGCCTTTGCTTGCTCAATACAATCATTTCCAGTTATGCTTTCTCCCACAAAAATTTTTAAGTCAGGCTTTGAAATCCTTATTATCTTCTTCATCTCCTCTATTAAGTTAGAATTACTATGCAATCTTCCTGCAGTGTCAATCAAAACAACATCTATCTCTTTTGCTTTTGCGTGTTTTATGGCATCAAAAGCAACAGCAGCCGGATCTGACTGATAATCGTGCTTAATAACTTTTATTCCAAGTTGTTTACCATGATATTCTAACTGTTCTATGGATGCTGCCCGGAAAGTATCAGAAGCAGCAAGAACACAAGAAAACTTGTTGTTCTTTAGCATGTTCGCGACCTTAGCGATGCTAGTTGTCTTACCAGAACCA
>JADHVG010000051.1 GCA_016784105.1 Candidatus Woesearchaeota archaeon | reverse complement strand
CTGAAGCTGAAAAGATACTTGAAGATAAAGGATTCAAAAAAGAAGAGTCTAAACAAATTTTGGATAAAACTCATTGTAATCCTCCAGAGGATTATTTCATAACTTCTGAGGATATGGTTGGGAAGAGTGGAGTTTGGTCTCATTTTGGTAGTTGGGATTTTGATCGTGCACTTATTTATAAAACTTTAAAGAGTGAAGAATACGAGGATAATCTTGCAATGAGTGTGGAGTTCTTGAAAGAAAGGTTTGATTATTCAGAAGAAGATGCTGAGAGCCTTTATTACGAGGTGCAGTCCGTGACCAACAGTGATCAGGCTAATAGTTGGATTGCGCCTTGGCCAGGATACGCTGGTAGTGTGGGATGTAGTAGGGATGAAAACATGTTATCTTGTGGAAACGGATTCTTGGTAAATTTAACAAGCAGGGATGCTTGGGCTAATTCACAACAGGGGCTGATAAGGCCAAAAAAGATATCTTTTCCAACAGAAGAAGGGGTTTTTGTTAGGGAGTACGATGAAAATGTTTTTAAGATTAATAATGGGAGGGATTTAGGTTTAACTTTAATAAAAGATGGAGAGAGTTATAGTATGTTGCAGATGGATTCTGACCTTGTTGCATCCATGTTCACAAGATTATTCTATCAGGAAGGTCATGGTCTCAAATATTTTAAGAAGTTTAATGACGAAAGAAGCATTTTTGGAGGAAGAATAATAGTCTGGAAGGTTGATTGGGAAGGTAAGGTAATAGAAGATAGGGAAAAAGCAGAAGCCTTGCAGAAAGCACTTGAAGAGGCTCAAGAATTGGATGTTATAGAAGAGGTAGTAATAGAGTCTACTGACGAATCTATAGAAATTGTTGAAGAATCAAAAAATGAAAGTGATATACTAGCTAATAACTCCGATTCTTCTGAAAACACACAATAGTTTTAAATCCTGGATTATTTCTCTTAGATATCATGAAAAAAGCTGTTTTTGCAGTTATACCTGCACGTAATGAAGATAAACATATTTCCGAAGTTGTCAGGAAAACAAAGAAGTATGTTGATAAAATTATTGTTGTAGATGATGGCAGTACTGACAAAACAAGAAAAGAGGCAAAAAAGGCTAATGCGGTTGTATTGAGTCACATCATCAATCTTGGGAAGGGTGCTGCGGTAAAAACTGGTTGCGATTATGCAATAAAGGAAGGTGCTGAAACTATCGTGATTATTGACGCGGATGCTCAGCACCAGGCACAAGACATACCTCGATTCTTAAAAAAACTTAAGGGTGTGGACATAGTTTTCGGCTACCGAGAATTAGATAAAAATATGCCTTCTTTATTGAAGTTTGGAAATTGGCTCATAAATAAAACAATAACTTTTTTATATGGTATTAAGATTAAAGACAGTCAGTGCGGTTATAGAGCTTTCACAAAAAAAGCGTATAAAAACTTAAGGTGGAAAGCCACAGATTATAGCATGGAAAGTGAAATGATTGCGAGAATGGGAAATCATAATCTAAAATATGCTGAGATTCCTATCAAGACCATCTACTCTGATGATTATAAGGGTACTACTGTCCTGGATGGTATGAAAATTATTTTTAACATGTTGATATGGAAATTAAATAATATATAAAATGGCAAAAATATTAGGAATTCAAATTATCGGAATTTTGTTTGGGTTTTTTATGATGTATTATACTTTTTTGCATTATAAAAGGAAAGAGTATACTGTAAAGGAATATACTTTCTGGGCGTCTTTCTGGGTTATGTTCGTGATAATCACTTTGTTCCCTCAGATTCTTGATCCAGTTCTCTTAACATTGAGTATAGGGAGGACTCTTGACCTGTTCATAATTGCAGGGTTTCTTTTTCTAATATTTGTTACTGTGTACACTTACACCATCGTCCGTAAGAATCAGAAGAAGATTGAAGAAATTGTTAGGAAAACTGCAATGAAGAAAAAATGATACCTAATGGAATCTGTAAAAATAATAAAATTTCTGGATAAATATTTTGGATTTATTATCTGTTTAATTCTGTCATTGAATAAGTTGTTTCCTAAAAAGAATTCTAT
The DNA here is from genome assembly GCA_016784105.1 of Candidatus Woesearchaeota archaeon. Taxonomy (GTDB): domain Archaea; phylum Nanobdellota; class Nanobdellia; order Woesearchaeales; family GW2011-AR4; genus JADHVG01. Next base: position 6,837 of record JADHVG010000051.1, on the reverse strand, counting down.
TCATGGAAAGAAAATATTGTTAGTCCAGTTGTGGGGTCTTGGGGAAACTGTCCTGTGTTTGCCTGCTATAAAAGCACTAAGAGAAGAAAACAAAGAATCCAAAATTGATGTTTTAGTAACAAAAAGAGTTAAAGATGTTTTTTACGAGAACTCAGATTTAAATAATATAATTGAAGTTGCCTTAAATCCTTTATCTTTAAAATTATTCATCCTAAAAAACTTTAGAAAATATGATATCGTGATAGATATGGAGGAATATCTTAACATATCTTCAATAATTGCTTTTTTTCTAGGTAAGAAAAGAATTGGTTACAATCACGGAATAAGGTCTTTGCTATATGATAAAACAGTTTCATATAATGACCAACAACATGTTTCTCAAACTTTTATGGACTTATTGAAACCATTAGGAGTTAAGAAAAAAGTTCACAAACTTCTTAGCTTAAATTATTCTTCTAGGGATAAAAAGAATGTTGATTCTTTACTTAAAAAAAACAGTATCTCTAATAGAGATTTTGTTGTTGGTTTCGGGATAGGTCTTGCAGAATCTGTTAAGGAACGGATGTGGCCTGAAGAAAGATATGCACAAATTGCTGATTATTTGATAAAGAACAAAAAAGCAAAAGTGATATTTATGGGAAGCAAAAACGAATCAGAAATCGTTAGGAAGATACAAAGTTCTATGAAAGAAACTGGATGTTACAATTTTTGTGGAAAAACCAATGTTAGAGAACTTTTCTATTTGATAAGCACCTGCAAACTATTTATTGGTAACGATTCTGGACCTATGCACGTTGCTGCAGCTCAAGGAGTTAAAACTATTGGTCTTTTTGGTTGCAATCTTCCAGTGAGGTTCGCTCCGCTTGGAAGCAAAAACATTTCTATAAGAAAACAGATAGGAAAAGCTTGTATCAATGTACATAAAGGTGAAGTCGGAACTTGTAAAAATGGAAAAGAAAATGCTTGTGTTAAAAAAATTAAGGTAATTGATGTTATCGATTCATTAAAGAAGTTATAGCTACCAAAACCCTTCTCTTATCTTTTTGGATTCCCAGTCTTGATCTTTGTTTGTAACTCTTTTTGAGACTACAATTACTGCTTTGTAGAAAGGTAAATGTATAGATAGAAGGTTTCTGAATCCTGCTCTTCTGAACATCCATCTTACTCCGATCTTAGTAACTGGTTTTTTGTGGTCTGGAACGTCATAGAATGATTTTGAAAGGTAGGGACTTATTGTTATGACAATCTTGTTTGACATCGACGCTATCCTATCAATAAACTTCTGTTGATCATCTAAATGCTCCAAAATAAAACTATTAAAGACAACATCATATTTTTTCTTATGATTCCACAGGTCTCCAATGATGACATTTTTTGCTTTGTATCTTTCATCAGCATCTATACCATACGCTTCATAGCCCATTTTATTTGCAAGCTTCATGAACTGTCCTGGGCCGCATGCTATGTCCAGAACGGTCTTGCAATTCTTGCAGTATTTTCTTAAGAGCCATTTATAGAATTCTGATCTTATAGCATATTTTACCTTGCTCTTGAATCCTATTCTATTCTTCCAAGGGTTACTGTATAATTGAGGCATTTGAAAAGAAAAAGTTGGTTGATTTTTAAAGTTTGTTAATGTGTTATTTCTAATTTTAGACTAATTTTAAGATTTCTAAAATCCATTATACTACATAAGGGATAAATCTATATTTTACTTTTTTGCAATATTCTCTATATTCTTGATCTTTTAGTAAGTGTTTTTCCTCAGTGATAGCTCTTAAATAATAGACAAAAGACCAGATTGACATGCTTATGAACGCTGGAATACTCATTATTGGAATAAGTGTAAGCCACCAACCAATATTTTTTGTTATGTATGCTGGATGTCTTACATAAGCGTACGGCCCCCTAGACACTATGCCCCTATTTGTAAGATTAGAACATTTTGCTCCTAATGCGATTGTGGCAGATAAATAAAACAAAAGCAAAATTATTATGGTTATTCTTAGAATAAAAGTTCCAACACCATTGGAAAATTCTACCATGTCGTTGGCATACCATTTTAGATAATCTCCTATGTAAAAAGCAAACGGAGGATAACTTGCTAATGCTACTATCCATCCTAAAATTGTTGGTTCAACAGATCTTACCTTATTTTTAAGAAATCCTGATTCAAAAATGTATCCAAAAGAAAAATATGAGGTATCTATAAAAAATATTAATGCTAACATTAATGGAAAAGTTATAATATTAAAAAAATCGATATTGGGTTCTATTGTCGATATTGAATTCTTTATTAAATCAGAATAATAGATCATGGTTGTTAGGTTATTTATGGCGAAGTTTATCATTAGTGGTAAGAAAAAAAACTTCACAACAATAAACAATATTGTTGTTTTCTCCTCTGGAGTTATATTTAATCCTGTTCTTTTTTTGCTAAAAATATTTTTATAATTTCTCATAAAAAACTGAAATATCTTTAATCCCTTTGTATCAATGATTTTTTTTGAAGAGTGATATATAGAAAAAAGTAATCCGCTTGCTGTATAAGTTAAGGCAAAAAAAATGAGTATAGTTTGTGTTTCTTTATGCAAAAAATTGGAGTAATAATTATTTTGGTTATAAATAATAATAGATAACCAAACCAAAATTAGATTTGGAAGTAAATTCTTTAGATTTTGTTTTAAGTATTTGAGCGCCATCCTATAGCATATTTATCTGGGACCAGAATTAATCCAAACCCAAATTCATTTTTTATTCCCATATCTCTCATCGGTCATCCTTCTCAAATATAAATCTACTACATCCGTTGCAAATGTATGTGAAGTGTACCCTAGCGGGAAATGTTTTTCTAATTCTTCACTAAATAATCTTTCTGATTTTTCTGCTATTGTAATTACTGTATGGGGCTCTATCTTTTCGTTGTATTTTCTCGCTTCTTCAATCTTGTCAGATATACACCTGTAAAGCATAAAAATCCTCGTCATCATCCTAGATGTTCATATTCCCCATAAGTAAAAAATCCCGCTATTTGTTTCATTCTTGCAAGTTTGGGAAACAGGTCTCTTTCAAGACTATTAATGTCTTCAAACATCTCAAAAATTTCTGGTTTGAAAATGTAGATTCCTGCATTGACTATATGTGTTGAGCTCTGTTTTGGTTTTTCCTGAAAATCAACTATGAAGTCTCCATCCAAGATAGCGTTTCCATATCCGGCAGTTTTTTCTCTGGTCATAAGTCCCATTGTGACTAAAGTCTCAATTTCAGAATGTTTTTTAATCATCTTCAGAAGGTCAAAATTGTTGTAAGTATCCCCAGACATAACAATAAAATTATTATTTATCCTATTTTTTATTGACCTTAACGCTTGTGCATTTCCTTTTGCATCTGATTCAATAATTTCCACATTTATCTGAGCATCAGAAATTTCTTCTAACAACAAGTTAATATCTTTGTTATGTTGTGTTATGATAAAAACATTGTTTACGTTGTGAGTAGAAAAAAATTCTAGCTGTTTTTTAATTAATGTTTTTCCCTTTATTTTTTTGAGCATGTTTTCTTGGTGTTCTCCCTTAATCAGCAATATTGCCGTATTGACTGATTGTTCTTGGAGTCCTTTTCTTAAGAAGAATTCCATGGCTTGGCTTCTTGATCTGATAATTGAACCGTCCACTTTACTGTCTATTAAACTAAGTAAATTTTTATCCATGCTTATAGCAATTTTGGGTTTTGTCATGGTATGAAATAGTAATAATTAGTAATACTTTTTATACTTTTCGGTTAATTTTAACGAAACATTTATATATCTTAAAGTATGAATTAGTCATACTATGGAAGAAAAAATTAAGGAAATGCTGAATGAAAGCAGCAAAACTTTAGCTGAAACAGAAAAGTGTTCTGATAGGATTGAAGATTGTACTGTACTGATTACAAACTGCTTAAAGAACGGAAACAAGGTAATTTTGGCAGGTAATGGTGGTTCTGGAACTCAAGCAACCCACATTGCTGCTGAGTTTACTGGACGTTACAAAATGGAAAGAAAAGCGCTTCCAGCAATTTCATTGGCAACAGATCTTGCTGCAATTACCGCTATAGGCAACGATTATGGTTTTAATAAAATTTTTGAAAGGCAACTAGAAGCGTTAGGTAACAAAGATGATGTTTTAATAGCTTTAAGCACATCCGGAAATTCTGAAAACATTTTAAGATGTGTTGAAAAAGCAAAAAATTTAGGGATCAAAGTAATTGGACTTCTTGGAAGAGATGGCGGGAAACAAAAAAACACCTCAGACATCGAAATAATAATTCCGTCTGATAACACTCCTAACATCCAAGAAACTCATCTCGCAATTCTGCACATTGTTTGTGAGTTAGTAGAGGATAATTTATTCAGATGAAATGCATAGTTACTGGTGGCGCAGGGTTCATAGGTTCTAATCTGGCCTTAGAACTGGAAAAGCGGGGACATGAAGTTATTGTAGTTGATAATTTTTTTACTGGAAACAAAGATAACTTAAAAGGATTTAAAGGAAAAATTTTGGAGTTGGATGTTTCTAAAGAGGATATAACTGAAAGTTGTGATGCTATTTTCCACGAAGCATCTATAACAGATCCTCGACATGAAAATGATGATGAAACTTATAATAGTAATACTGAAGGTTTTAAGAGAATAATAGCTCTTGCTAAAAAAAACAATGCCAAGCTTGTATACGCTTCCACCGCAGGATTATATGGAAACGGAAAAGTTCCAATGCACGAAGATCAGAACCTGGAGATTCTTAGTGTTTATGGTAAATCTAAATTAGAGATGGATAAGATGGCAGAAAAGTTGTTTGATAAGATGCATATTGTAGGGTTAAGATACTTTAATGTGTTTGGTCCTAGGGAGAAGCATAAAGGAAGACCTGCTTCCATGATTTACCATTTGGGAAAACAAGTTTTGGAAAATAAAAACCCTAGGCTTTTCAAATCTGGAGAACAAAAACGTGACCACATTTATGTAAAGGATGTTGTTGACGCTACCATCGCTGCTTTGAATGCTAAACAAAGCTGCATAGTTAATGTAGGCACTGGAATAGCAACAAGTTTTAATGACCTCCTTAAGGTAATTAATGAAGTTCTTACTAAAAAAAATGAGATAGAATATTTTGATATGCATTATGATCCAAATACTTATCAAAGCAACACTCAAGCAGACACTAAAAAAGCAGAGTCTTTAATTGGGTTCAAAACAAAATGGTCATTGGAAGAGAGCATAAAAGATTATTTTAAATTTCTTGATGAAGGAGGATGGTGAAATGAAAAAATTATCAAAAATAGTTGACAAGTTCAAAGAAAAGAACATACTAGTTTTAGGAGATTTGATGTTGGACAAGTATGTTTGGGGAGATGTTGCAAGAATTTCTCCTGAAGCCCCAGTTCCAGTTGTAGATGTGATGAGGGAAGAGCATGTCCCAGGTGGAGCGGCAAATGTTGCTTCAAACATTTCAAGTTTAGGTTCTAATGTTTGTGTTATGGGAATAGTTGGAAAAGATGAGACCAAAGAAAAACTTACTAAAGAACTAATTGAAAGAAAGATAGATACTGGTTGTTTGATAACAGATGAAAGTAAGCGAACAATACAAAAAGTAAGGGTTTTTGGGAGAAATCAACAGTTAATCAGGTTCGATTATGAAAAAAAAAGGTACATTAGCAAAAATACTGAAGTCCGAGTAATATCTATGTTGAAAGAAAAAATAAAGAATGTTGATGCAATTATCATTTCTGATTATGCAAAGGGTACGGTAACTCGGAATATTATGGATGAATTAAAAAAAATGTGTAAGAAAGAAGATAAGATGATAATTGTTGATCCCAAACCATTCCATAAAAGATTTTATGAAAATGTGACTTTGATAACTCCTAACCATGCTGAAGCTCATAAGATGGCAGGAATTGGAGAATTAAAAAATGAGGATGAAGACATAAAGAATCTAGGAAACAAACTAATTGAAGAACTAAAAAGCAACATACTGATCACTAGAGGAGAAAAAGGCATGTCCTTGTTTGAAAAATCTGGAAAGGTTTCTCAGATACCTACTTTCGCTAAGGAAATTTTTGATATTGTTGGTGCTGGAGATACTTCAGTAGCAACATTAACTTTAGCTTTAGCTAGTGGAGCAAACTTTGAGGAAGCAGCCATCATAGCAAACCATGCCGCCGGAATCACAGTGGGTAAGGTTGGAACATCCACAGTGTCTTTGGAAGAATTGAAGGAAAGCATAAAAAATGGTTAAAGCATTATTTTTAGATCGGGATGGTACGTTAAACGAAGATACTATGTATCCTCACAAAGAAGAGCATTTCAAAATGCTTCCTGGAGTCATTGAAGGTTTGAAAAAATTAAAAGAAGAATTTATTTTTATAATTGTGACTAACCAATCTGGTATAGGTAGGGGAATTTTTGAAGAAAAAGACATGCATAATTTTAATGATATTTTGTTAGAAAAATTAAGAAAAAATGATGTAGAGGTAAAAAAAATATTTTTTTGTCCTCATTCACCAAAAGATGTATGTGAATGCAGAAAACCCTCTGTGAAATATATAGAAGAAGCAGCAAAAGAATTCGATATTGACCTAGAAAAGTCTTGGACTTTAGGAGATCATGCTCATGATGTGGAAATGGGATTAAACTCTGGAACAAAGGCCATCTATCTCCTTACTGGTCATGGAGAAAAACATTTTAAGCAATTAGAAGAAAAAAGTATCAAACCAGATTTTGTTGCTAAGGATTTTTTGGAAGCAACAAATTTTATTTTGAATAATGGTTAAACAATATGACAAAAGAAAAAATAAAAA
>JADHVG010000050.1 GCA_016784105.1 Candidatus Woesearchaeota archaeon | reverse complement strand
AATCAAAAAGTTCTTTTTTTAGATTTTCTGCAATTACTTTTTCCTTATGGATCAAATTTGTTTTTTCATTTGGATCTTCCTTAAGGTTGTACAGTTCATAAATATCATTTTTTGGATGGGGGATAAAAATCAGTTTCCATTCACTGCTCCTTATCATTCTCCACTTTCCCTCTATCCCCGGGTAAAATGACCGGTTATTTTCTTTAAAAGTTAAATCTCCATTTTCAGCAAATAAATATTTTCTATCATCTTTTTCTCCATTGATAATTGGAACCAGACTCTTCCCGTCAATATTATCTATCAGCGGTATATCCAACACGTCCAAAATTGTGGGCATTATATCTATGGTCTGGACTTGAGTTGTTATTTTTTTACAGGGTAGTTCAGGAACATCTATTATTAATGGAATTCTTATGCCTTCTTCATAAAGGCATAGTGAATGTTCAAAATGTAGATTATGTTCTCCTAAGCTTTCACCATGGTCTGCGGTTATGATAAACATTGTTTTGTCTTTCAACTGTAATTTTTCAAGATGGCTTCTTAGATCCTCTATTTGTGTATCTACAAATTTTATTGAACCATCGTAATGCGCTATAGCATGGTGTATCTCTTCTTTAGGTAAGGAATTGTTAAAAATCATTTCCCCTCTGCTTATCTTACTAGTCTCACCATTAAAAATATGGTTTCCTTTGTAATCTGGATCAAATATTTCGCCGTAAGGCTTAGGAGGGTTGTATGGCCAATGTAAATCGCTATAATGAAGATACATGAAAAAAGGTTTATCCTTATATTTTCTTATTTGTTTTTTAGCAATCTTTGTTAATTCTTCTGCTGGTTTAGTTTGACTTTTCCAACTGACCATTTTTTTCATGGTCCTCATTATTTTGTTTTCTATTCTCCATCTCAATAAAGAAAAATCGTCAAAGTGGTCTTTTATTCCTCCTTCCATAGAATCCAAATTGTAACCTATGGTTTTGTATCCATGATCTTTTAGAATTTCAGGCAGGGTTGTTATATTAGAATCTAATTTTTGCCGGTGCATGAGTCTAAGCCCATGTGAATGAGGGTACATCCCGGTAAGTATGGAAGAGATTGAAGGGTCTGAACTCGGTATTGCGGTGATTGCATTACTAAATGAAATCCCATTCTTTGCTATAGTATCTATGTTTGGACTTGTATCTCTAGGATATCTGTTTATTCCAAGATGATCCGGTCTTAGTGCATCTACCACTATCAGGACTACATTCATTTTAAATTCATAGAAAGTATTTGTTTTAAAAAATTTGTCGTTTTACGCTAAAATAGGATTCCCGGTTCGCTTTAAAATCAACCTTAATCAGAGGTAATTTTTAGTTAGATTTAAACTATATTTTTTGTTTGATTGTAAATTATCTCTCAAAAAAGTTTGTTTTATTTTCTGCTTTAGTCCTTTAGGAAGCTCATATTTCTTGCTCGGGAACATCTCAAAAATCCTGTTTTGTATCAAAAGCCTTAGTGAGATCGGATCTGCCCCAGGAATGTTCAACATTGGAATCATATTATGAGGTTTTACTTGAGACTGGAAATATCTATTTAAGAACATTATTGTTTTCATCTGGAAAGCTCCGTACCCCTTATAAACAAGTTTATCTTCAAACTGAGGAATTGTTTTCTCGCCCAAAAAACCCAAAAAACTTTCTAAGAATTTAATCTTATTGCTTTTAAAATTTTCATATAGATCTATATGAACCTTATTTTTTCCAAATATACTCTTCACTTCCGTTATTAGCTCATCATAAAAATATTTTTCTATATCAAAGTCACTCTCCTTACCATAAGCGAACTGTTCAGGATTAAGAGTTCCTCCTAAATGAAGAAAATGTTTGTACATAGATGACACCAGATCTGTCTGTTCTCTCAATATCAAAATTATTGTTAGGTTATAGTCCGAAAATATTGTTTTTATTGTTTTTAGTAATTCTTTTCTTTTTCTTGAATTTGGAAAGTAAGAATCCCCAGAAAAATTTTCAAAAGAGACAAAATTATTTCCATTTTTTGATCTTTTAGCTACAAAATTCTTGACTTTTTTCTCGTCCGCAGCGGAATAATCATTAAAGATAAGATTCCAGAAAGATTTTTCTTCTCTTACTTCTATATAATTTACAGCCTTAAGTTTGCAAAATATATTCTTCTGAAGAAACGTAGTTCCGGTCTTGGGTAATCCTATATGTAGATATAGATTTTTCATCTTTATAGAAAACAATACTTACTTTTTTAAAATTGGGGTTAAAGTTTTCATGATTTTATCAACACATTCCGAAACACTGTGTTTGTCCGTGTCCAATACTAAGTCTGGGCTTTTTGGATCTTCAAAAGGATCATCTACCCCTGTGAAATTTTTTATTTCTCCTTTTTCTGCTTTTGCATACATTCCTTTGACATCTCTTTTTTTACATGTGTCTAAAGAAGCTTTCACAAACACTTCGATGAACGTTGATTCATCTTCCAGTTCCTTCTTGATTTCTTCCCTTATAGATTCATAAGGAGTTATAAATGAAGACAATACCACAACTCCATTTCTTGAAAGTAATTTAGCTAGGAATGTAGCCCTCTTTATGTTCTCTAATCTGTCTTGCTTGGAAAAACCAAGATCCTTGGTTATTGTTTCTCTTAGTATGTCTCCATCCAGCCTTTCGACCTTTACATCCATTTTCTTTAGTACATCAGATGCTGCTTCCGAAAGAGTGCTTTTTCCAGAACAAGGAAGTCCTGTGAGCCAGACTACCACCCCTCTGCTAGATAGATAATCTTCTAAAACTTTGTCAGTGCCCTTAGGAACGAGTTCTTTCCAGGAATTGTCCCCTTTATCGACTTTAGCCCTGATGTCTGTAGCTGAAATTTCTTTGATGTTATCATCAACTTCAATCTCATTAACTTCATAGCCTACTCCACGTCCGTAATTTATGCTCTCTATATCATCAATTATTAAGACTTTAGCATCCACTTTAAGGTTCGACATACATGCTTCAATCATGCGTTTTCTTAATTCTGCGGAATAGATATCATAGTGAGTATCTCTAACCAATACCAGAAGAGGCTTGCCCTCTTCTATCTTCTTTTTCATTATACTTAGATGTCCATTATGAAAAGGACTGAATCTCCCTACAAATATTGCTCTAGCAGTCATTTTTTATTGTATTTTTTAATTCTAATCCTGTTTAAAATCAAAGCTTTGTATCTATATGCAATTTATAAAAGTTTTTATTGTTTATGAACTGGGTTTTAGGGTTTCTTTATTCAATATCTCGAAATATTTTTCTTCCATTACTTTCATATTTTTAGATTCGTCAAGATTGTCTAGTATGTATTTTCTTGCATTTTTCGACATTCTCTTTTCTAACTTAGGATTTTTAACATATTTCATGATAGTTTCTGCCATAGATTTAGGATTAGCCCCTTTGTAGATTAACCCAGTCCTCAGGTGATTAACATACAGGTTTATTCCGGGATTATTTGGAGCTACAATTGCAAGTCCTGAACTCATTGATTCTAACATTGTTTTTCCAGTTCCTTGTCCTGGACCTTCCCTATACATGGTATCCACATATATATCTGCCAAGTCCATATACTGGTTTGATTTATTATGAATCCATTTCTTGAATGTTATGTAAGAAGATAAGTTATATTCCTTGATTTTTAATTTTACTTTTTCTTGGTATTCTTTGTGTCCTCTATCAAGCATTATAGCATTTATGTTTCTTTGTCCTTGTTTATTTATGAGGATATTCAACGCTTCAACAAGATACAAAGGATGATAAGTTTCTCTAAGTGTCCTTAAACACAAGATAATTACTTTTTTTTCTTTCCTTTTCTTTGGAGAAAACTTTTTTGTGTCTACTCCCTCATTTAACACAAAATATTTTTTTTCTTTTATCTTCTTCCCATACAATTCTTCCAGCCTGTCCATAACAGTAGTGTCTATACAGTGTACCATATCTGATTTAAATATGGTAAATTTAGTGATAATCTTATAGAAAATAGAAGATTCTGCCACATACAAGATGTCTGATCCCCAAGGAGTAAGAATGAACGGATGCTTTCCAGATAATGCTCCAACAAACCCATGATACGTAACTTGTAAACTATGAACTATATCTGGATTTATCTTACGAATCACTAAAATGCTCTGAAAGATTCTAAGCAAATAGTCTAAAAACCTTATTCCAGTAAAATTTTTGACTAAATGCATCTTGAGACTTTTGTATTTGAAAGGGCTAACATCCACAAGATGCACTTCGTGTCCTAGATCCACAAAAAATCTTATGTGTTTTTGTGTATGGGCATTGGACCCTTCCCCAATCATACAAATTCTTAATTTGCTTTTTATGGATTTAAATTTTGTCGCTCCCATATGATTTTAATGATAGGATAATAGCTTATATATCTTTTTGTTATAAATATCGTTTTAGAATACAATAAATCAATACGTTTTTAAATAAAATAATTATTGTGAATGGCATGAATAAGGCAAAAATAGATTCTAAAAACCTAGAATTTGAATCAGAAATATTAGGCATAGATATAGTTTCAATCAAGAATGTAACTAAACACAATATTGATAAGGTAGTTAAAGAATGTAAGAGAAGGAGAGAGGATTATATTACCTCGAATGTAAGAATAGACAACACCGACCTCATAAGAGATATGCTTGTATCTGGATTCAACATTTATGGATTTTCTGTTATTTTAAAAACGGATATAAAAAAATCAAATAAGATTTCTAAAAAGGTTAGGTTATATGCGGAAAAAGACTTAACATTTTTAAAAAGGATGTCAAGAGGTGCTTTCAAAAATGTACATTGGTATGCTAACAAGAATTTAAAGAAATCTGATATCGATAAAATATATGTAAAATGGATAGAGAATTCTTGTAAAGGCAGGGCCGATTTTGTCTTAGTCTACGAAGAGAAAGGGGAAGTAAGAGGTTACATATCCTGCAGGACCACGAAAACTTCCGGAATAATTGACCTATTTGCAGTTAAAAGTGTGTCAAGAGGTTCGGGTATAGGTAGTGAATTGATAAAAAGTGCTTTGTATCATTTTAAGAAAAAAGGGAAAAATAAGGTAGAAGTTAAAACAGAATTATGGAACACTGCTGCATTAAATTTATATATTAGAAATAATTTTAGGATTTCTAATATTCTATCTAATGTGAATATGTGGTTAAAATGAAAAAGGTACTTATTACTGGCGGTGCAGGATACATTGGTTCGGTTCTCATAGAACTTCTTTTGAATAAAGGGTACTTTGTTAGGGTTTTTGATTGTTTGTTCTTTGGAAAAGACCCGATAAAGAAGTATCTTAAAAACAAGAATTTTGAGCTTATAAAAGGAGATATAAGAAACTTAGAATCATTTCCAGATCTGCTGAAAGGAATAGATTCTGTTGTGCATCTTGCTGCTTTGTCTAATGATCCTTGTTGTGATGTTGATCCTCAGGATACTTTAGATATAAATTATTCTTCATCTGTTAAGTTTGCAGAACTTTGTAAAAAGAAGAAGGTTAAGAGATTCATATTTGCTTCGTCATGTAGTGTGTATGGAGCTGGAGAAGATATTATTCTTGATGAGAAATCTGATAAGGCCCCTGTATCTTTATATGCTAAATGCAAAATAGATTTTGAGAACAAGCTTTTAGAGATGATGGACAAAGATTTTTCTCCTGTTCTTTTGAGAAATGGAACAATTTTTGGTATATCTCCTAGAACAAGGTTTGATCTGGTAGTAAATATTATGACCAAGTATGCTGTCTTAAAGAATCAAATTTTTATCGTTGGTGGTGGCTTAAACTGGAGGCCGCTCATCCATGTTAAGGATGTTGCCCATTCAATAGTTCTTTCTCTAGAAGCACCTTCAGATAAGGTTAAAGGTGAAACCTTCAATGTTGGGTCTAACGATCTTAACTTTCAAATTAAGGATATTGCAAAAATATTCAAAAAAGTTATGCCTTCTATTGAGATAGAGTACGCTCCGTCAGATAAAGACTCCAGATCTTATAGGGTTTGTTTTGATAAGATAGAAAAAGTCTTGGGATTTAAAGCAACTAAAAGCATTGAAGATGGAATAAAAGAGATAGCTCAGGGAATAAAAGATGGAACTCTAGATGATTTAGAATCTAATAAGTATATCACATTAAAGAGAATAATAGAGCTTAAAAATACTCCTTTTGGGAAGGGAGGGTTAAGAACAAGACATTCTTTTCTGCCGTTTGCCCTACCTTTAGTAGAAGATGAAGAAATCGATGAAGTTGTGGATACTTTAAAATCTGGATGGTTGACTACCGGACCGAAAACCGGAAAATTTGAAGATGAAATCAAAAAATATCTTGGATGTAAACACGCAATAGCTTTGAGTTCATGTACTGCTGCACTGCATTTATCACTTGTTGCTTTAGGAATAGGGAAAGGGGATGAAGTCATCACAACTCCATTGACTTTTGGATCAACTGCGAATGTTATTGTGCATCAGGGAGCAAAACCTGTTTTTGCAGATGTAGACAAAAAAACCCTAAATATAGACTCAAAAGAAATAGAAAAGAAGATTACCAAAAATACTAAGGCTATCATAGCAGTGGACATGGCTGGACAGCCCTGTGATTATGATAAAATAAAGAAAATAGCTAAAAAGAAAAATATTCCAATCATAGAAGATGCTGCACATTCTATCGGTGCTGAGTACAAAAACAAAAAAGTAGGCACTTTTAACGATACTGCTTGTTTTAGTTTTTATGCTATCAAGAACATGACCACGGGAGAAGGGGGAATTTTAGCTACAAATAATGATGATATAGCAAAAACTGCAAGAATTTATTCGTTACATGGTATGAGCAAAGATGCCTGGGAAAGATATTCAGCTAAAGGATCTCCTCACTGGCAGATAATCGCTCCAGGATACAAGTATAACATGACCGATGTTCAGGCTTCTCTTGGTTTGCATCAGATAAAAAAGTTGGACGATTTCATATACAAACGAGAAAAGTATGTAAAAATATACAAAGATGAATTTTCAAATATAGATGAAATAATTCTTCCAGAAAGTATAAGTGGAATTAAGCACGCACAACATTTGTTCATGATAGTTTTGGATATAAGAAAATTAAAGATAACCCGAGATGAATTTATAGACCTTATGAAAGAAGAAAATATTGGGTGCGGCATCCATTTCACTTCATTGCACCTGCATGAATACTACAAAAAAACTTTTGGGTTTAAGAAAGAAGACTTTCCTAATGCTGCTTACCTTTCAGATAGGATAGTGTCTTTGCCCCTTTACCCTAAAATGACCATGACAGATTTAACTGATGTTGTTAATGCTGTTAAGAAGATAATTAAGTATTACAAAAAATAGAGAACTATCCAACTTGGAGTATTATCGCTCCTTGATTCTGAAATACTGGCTTGAAGAGTCCAGATTCTCCTAAAGATTTTATTTTGTTGTTTGTTGCTTCTTGTCCCAGCCATTTAGCTGTTTGACCATCTAAAATAACATATCCATATTCATTACTCCTTAACCAACTATGGGTATCTTGTGCGGTATCATTAAAGTTGTTGTCCATATAATCTCTAATGTCTTGACACCAATGACAAGTAAACATGTTCATCCCGATAACTGGTCCTGAATTCCAGTACGTAAATACTTTTGAATTTGTTGGGAGATTTTCTTTCATCCAGAGATATGCCCCTATTTCTTCTCCTGATGTCCAAAATGCTCCTGGAGGCCAATTTGCAGTATTAACCGATATTTTTTGTTGCATGGATGTAAAGTAAACTCCACTGAGGATTAATATCAAAACTATTATTCCTCCAATCTTCCCTGTAGACTTTTTTGCTGTGTTTATTAACGTAATTGTGCTTTGTGCGGCCAAGATACATACCGGTATTGCTAACAACATCCAAGTTCTGAAAGGGGATATCTTGTACTTGAATGGACTTGCGTTAACCGCATAGAAAGTAAAAGAGAACAAAAGGATCACAAATATCAAATATTTTTCTTTAAAATTTTCATTTTTGTATGAATTAATTATTAACAAAATAATTGAAAAAAGAGATAATAACAAGATCGCTATGAGAAATATTTGATCATTAAAGAATTCAAAAAAAGTTATTTTGACTGGAGCATCATCCAGCCAGAGTGTTTTTGTATAAAATTTGAATAAGGAAAAAAGCATTATTGCAGAAGAAACAAAAAAAGAAGATATAACAATTAATTTATCATTTTTAATTGTTTTATTGTATTTGTAAATTATTAAGATTAATGATATTATTGTTAGCAATGAAATCACAATTCCTATTCCTATAGGGTTGTTTATCATGTTTTGATGTTGAGCAAAAAAGAAATCTTTTAACGTATATACCCGGTCTCCAGTCCCCCCTACACTTAGAGCTCCAGAACCTTTTTCAACAGCAATCCCCAGACCTTTTAGAGTTCCATTTAGACCATACCTTAGTACCATTGGAATCCACCAAAATATAAAGGAAAGTGCTCCTCCAACTATTCCGGCTAATGCGTAATAAAATGGTATTTTTTTCTGGATGATAAAATTGTATAAAAAATACAATACAAAAAAAAGCCCAAAATAAACTCCGTGAGTGGGTGTAGACATAAAAATAGTGACCATTGAAATTGCGGAAACTATCCACCAGTTTTTGTCATGTTTGATTCTTTCTAAAGAGTACAAAGCAACAAAATATAGTGGGATTGCAATGGAAATTCCCCAAATAAAATGCGACATGAATGCAGGAATAGATATTAAAGCAAATGAAGCAAATAATGCTTTATTTTTATTCTCAGTTAGCTCTTTAACAAAAAAGTAGAAAAAAATTGTACTCATCGAAATTATCAATGCATTAAAAAATTTTAGGGTCCAATAAATAGAATCATTTGTTTGATGTAATACTCCCATCAGAACATCATATGCTGGGGGGTAAGGGTTCATGTATCTTACTAGTTTAGCAGCTTCGCCGTATGCATTTTCTCCCATAGAAACATACTTCACCCCAAAAGTATGAGCCCAGGAATCATCATCCTCTAAGTAGGGGTAGCTA